>JBGCFK010000239.1:0-11865 GCA_045106875.1 Paracoccaceae bacterium
TGTCAGCAGAGGTCGCTCGTCGGCACGGTCCGTGGGATCGCCCACCTTGGTTGTCCCGCCACCCATCAGCGTGATCGGCTTGTGCCCTGTCTGCTGCAGCCAGCGCAGCATCATGATCTGGATCAGCGAGCCCACATGCAATGAGGTCGCCGTCGCATCAAAGCCGATATAGGCGGGCACGACACCGGACAGCAGAGCTTTGTCCAACCCCTCCATGTCCGTGCAATCCTGCAGAAACCCGCGCGCGTTCATTACGTGCAGGAAATCCGATTTCGGCTGGTAGGTCATCAGGTCCGCTCCTATTGTCGGCGGCGTGATAGCGGAGGGGCTTGTGGAAGGGAAGAGCGTGGATGTAGGCGCGGGACGGCCTGTCTGGGCGTTGGGCTTGATGTCGGGCACATCGCTGGACGGGGTCGATGCGGCATTGGTCGAGACCGATGGCGAGGTTGTGACGGGCTTTGGGCCCTCGGGCTACACGCCCTATGACAAGACCGCGATGCAGGCCCTGCCTGCCGTCATGGCCGATCCATTGCGCCACCTCGGCGCGGCGCGCGAAGAAGATCGCATCCGATTGAGGTTTGCCGAGGACGAGGTGGTCCGTCTGCATGCGCGCGGAGTTGTGGATCTGTTGTCCGGCATGCCCGAGGGGCCGTTGCCCGAACTCGTCGCCTTCCCCGGTCAGACCGTCGCGCATTACCCGGAGAAGCAATGGACATGGCAATTGGGAGATGGCGGCGTTCTTGCGCGGGCGCTCAACCGGCCGGTTGTCTGGGATTTCCGCTCCGAGGATCTGCGGCAGGGCGGGCAAGGGGCACCGCTGGCGCCATTCTTCCATTTTGCCATGGCGCGGTCACTGGGGTTGGAAGGTCCGGTGGCGTTTCTGAACATCGGAGGTGTGGCCAACGTGACCTGGGTCGATCCCTCGTTCGAGCGCCCCGAGGAGGAGGGTGCGTTGCTGGCCTTCGATACCGGTCCGGGCAATGCTCTGATCAATGACTGGATGCAGGCGCGGGCCGGACAACCTGTCGATCTGGACGGCAGGACGGCGGCGGATGGTAACCGGGATGCGGCCGATCTGGTGACCAACTTCGTGGCGGATTTCTGGGGCAGGCCCGGGCCGAAATCTCTGGATCGCAATGAATTCGGAGGGGTCATGGATCGGGTCGAGGGGCTCTCGGTGCCCGACGGGGCCGCTGTGCTTACAGATTTCACCGTGCGCTCGGTCGACGCGGCGGCTCGGCAGCTGCCGGCACCGCCGAAACGTTGGCTGATCTGTGGTGGCGGCCGACAGAATGCCACCATGATGCGCTGGCTGGCCGAACGGCTTGGCGCACCTGTGGATCCTGTCGAGGCGGTCGGGCTGGACGGGGACATGCTGGAGGCGCAGGCTTTCGCCTACCTGGCTGTACGGGTCCTGCGGGGGCTGCCGACCTCGGCGCCGGCCACGACCGGATGTCATGCTCCCGTTTGCGGGGGGAAATTCAGCGGGCCGGACTGAAGGAGGCCAGTGTACGCGGCCATGTCCCTTGCGGGACCGCTCGAGCTTGCGCTCTCGCCTGCCCAGACAAGCTGGTCAGATGGCCGCGTCCGGCGCCTGGTCGCGGGCGTCACATGTCCCTTACGTGGCGGGAAGCGTGGCCTGCATGGATGGGCGCGCGACAAAAGTCTCGTACCAGGCGGCAAGCTGAGGGCAACTGTCGCGCCAGCCAAGATCCGCATGGCGGAAGTCCGCATAGCCCAACGCACATCCAAGCGCGATCTTGTCGATTGTCAGATCGCCTGACATTTCGCCAATCCGGACCTCGAACGCCTGTGCTCCCTGCGTGACCTTGGCGCGCTGGCCCTCGACCCAGGGTGGGAAACGGATGTCTTCCGGCCTGAGCCGTGCCTCATAGGCTGCCAGCAGCGCCGCGTCGATCATGCCTTCGGCCAGAGCTTCACGTCCGATGATGGGCCATTCGGCATCGCCCTGCCCGTAAAGCGCACCGCCGCCAACGCTGTTGAGGTAGCGGCAGATCACCCGGCTGTCGAAAAGATTGCCATGATCAGCAGTAATCAGCGTCGGGATCTTGCCGACAGGGTTGGCGCCCACGATCACCGGGTTCGGGTCGATGGGCGTGCCGCCCTGGGCTTCGGTCTCGATCTGGTCCGCAAGTCCCAGTTCGTGGGCGACCACCATGACTTTGCGCACATAGGGTGAGAGGGGTGAGTACAAGAGCTTCACGAACGGTTCTCCTTGTCGTCGGTTTCCGGATGTTGGTTCTCCGGGGTCTTGTTATCTGGGCCCGAGCTTCGGCGCCATAGGGCATCCAACACCATAGAGGTGCGCGGCAGGTAGCGATAGGGCGTCGAGGGCGCTGAGGCACGCCGCGTCATGCGATAGAGCGTGAAAACGATCAGCAGCAGATGCGCCGCAGCGATGAACCAGAAGAATCCTGTCGCCCCAAACGTCTCGATCACGCGGGCAGCGCCCAGCGGAGCCGCAATTGCGCCAACCGAGAAGAAGAAGATCAGTGCCGCGTTCAATTCTACACGGAAGTTGTCCTCGCAGAAGTCATTGGCGTGCGCTGCGGCGACCGAATAGATCGTGATGGACGTCGCGCCGAACCCCGCCGCGGCCAGCACCGCCCCCGTGACATTTCCCGCGGGCAGCGCCAGCGTCACGCAGAGGCAAACGAAGATCGCACCGATCGAAAGTCCGTTCAGGACCCATCGTCTGTCCGTTTTGTCCGCCAGCCAGCCCACCGGCACCTGTGCCAGTGCGGCACCCATGACGGCGGCCACCAGAAAGGCTGCTGTTCCCCGCTGGTCCAGCCCGAACTCTATCGCAAAGAGCGGCCCGACCATCCGGAAGCTGGCGCCGGTGATGCCGGCAATGACGATGGCAAAACAGGCCAGCGGAGAGACCAGCCATGCTTTCACCGGTTGCAATCGGGGAGGGTGATCCACCACCGGCGGCACCTGCCGGGTCAGCGCAAGCGGCATCAGGCATAGAATGCAGAAGATCGCGATGATGTTGTACGAGACATAAGCGGCGGGCTCGAGCACCGCAATCATCGCCTGTGCCACGATGGATCCGGTCAGATCCACTAGCCGGTAGATGCCGAACACGCGCCCTCGGGTGCTCTTGTTGATCTTGGCTTGCAGCCATGCCTCGACCACCGTGTAGCACCCGGCGATGGACATGCCCGACAGAACGCGCAGGCAGGCCCAGGCAATTGGCCCTTCAAGCACCGGGTGCAGAATGACCCCCGTCGCGCCCACGGCTGCGGCGGCAGCGAAGGCACGGGAATGTCCTGACATGCCGATCAGCCGGGGCATCGCCCAGCACCCGATGAAAAAGCCAAGGAAGTGCGCCGAGCCGAGCAGGCCGATCTCGGAGCTTGACCAACCCAGCGCAGCCCCGGACAGCGCGTCCAGGGGGCCAAGCGAGCCGGAGCCCAACTGGATGAGATAAGCCGACAGAAAGAGTGCGGCGAAGGAGATAAGAAGGCGCATGGGACCTGCACTGTTTGCAACATCAGCATGGCAGATCACGCGCGCATTGCTATGGCCAATCCGACCAATCCTGTCGCAAGCGGGAAAAGTCGGTGTGGGTGCTGCCTGCGGCGCAGGGGCGCTTGAGCCGCCCAGTCGCTGTTGCTATCACCCCTGCAAAGACGACAAGAGGTGTCATGTGAGCGAGCAGCAGGGGCGCAGCCTTGCCAAGCCGGAAGAGCGGGCGAAAGCGGACAAGATGGGGCCGCTGCGTGGGCTGGTGCCGTTTCTGGCGCCGCAGCGCTGGTTGATTGCTGGTGTGGTTCTGGCGTTGGTGGCGGCGGCAGGCCTGACCCTGTCGGTGCCCGTGGCGATGCGCCGTGTGATTGATGGGTTCGACCCGTCCGAGGCGGCTCTGATAGATCGGTACTTTCTGGCGCTGATTGGCGTTGCAGGCGCACTGGCTTTGGCCACGGCACTCCGCTTTTATCTTGTCAGCCGCCTTGGCGAGCGGGTCATGGCGGACCTGCGTGCAGCGGTCTTCAGCCATGTCGCCGGAATGAGCCCCGCGTTCTATGAACGTCTGATGACCGCCGAGGTGCTGACGCGCCTGACCACGGACACAACAGTCGTGCAGGGGGTTGTCGGCTCGACGGCCTCGATTGCGCTGCGGAACATCCTGCTGTTGATCGGCGGGACAGTGATGCTGCTGATCACGTCGCCAAAGCTGACAGCGATGACGCTGCTGATCGTGCCCCTGGTGGTGGTGCCCATCGCGGTGCTTGGCAGGCGGGTCAGAAAGCTGACAAGGCGCGCGCAGGACTTGCTTGCCGAAAGTGCCGTTACCGCGGGCGAGACCTTGCAGGCCGCGCAAACCGTGCAAGCCATGACGCATGTGGACCTCTCTCGCGCAACGTTCGCGGGCAAGGTCGAGGATTCGTATGCCGCCCAGCTCGCGCGGATCAGGGCACGGTCTTACCTGACGGCCATCGTGATCTTCCTGATCTTCGCCGGGATTATTGGGATCGTGTGGATGGGCGCGCGTGATGTCATGACAGGCGACATGACACCGGGTGAGATGACGCAATTTGTTTTCTACGCCGTGTTCATCGCGGGCGCGGTGGGTGCACTGTCCGAGGTCTGGGGCGAATTGCAGCGCGCTGCAGGCGCCACCGAGCGGTTGGTCGAACTGTTGAACGAGCCAAACCCGATCGAAGACCCTGTCGATCCGATGCCTGCAGCCGCCCGCCCGCTGGGTGCTGTCAGTTTTGATGGTGTTTCCTTTGCGTACGAGAGCAGGGCTGAAAGCATCGTGCTGGACGATGTCAGCTTCGATGTTGCGCCGGGGCAGACGGTGGCGCTGGTTGGGCCTTCGGGCGCGGGCAAGACAACCGTGTTGCAGATGCTCCTCAGGTTCTATGATCCGTCCGCTGGCGAGATCCTGTTCGATGGTGTCCCGATTCACCGGATGCGCCAGGATGATTTGCGTGGGCGCATCTCACTGGTGCCGCAGGAGCCGGTCATCTTTGCGGACAGCGTGCGTGCGAACATATTGTTTGGCCGGCCTGATGCGACCGAGGACGAAGTGCGCGAGGCTGCACGCGCGGCCGCAGCATCTGACTTCATCGAGGCTTTGCCGGAGGGCTACAACACCTGGCTCGGTGAGCGCGGCGTCCTGTTGTCGGGTGGGCAGAAACAGCGGATCGCGATTGCGCGCGCAATTCTGAGAGATGCGCCGTTGCTGCTGCTGGACGAAGCGACCTCGGCACTGGATGCAGAATCCGAGCGTGCTGTTCAGAGCGCGGTTGAGCATCTCTCGGAAGGGCGCACAACGCTCGTGATCGCGCACAGGCTTGCGACCGTGAAACGCGCAGATCGCATTATCGTGCTGGATGCGGGCAGGGTCGTAGCGCAGGGTACGCACGATGCGCTGGTGGCCGAGGGTGGCTTGTATGCGCGGCTGGCGCGATTGCAGTTCACTGCAGAAGAAGCCGCCTGACGCGCCAGGCCCTTGCCAAAGAAATCCGTGACCTGATCAAAGATGTTCTGGGCCTAGTCAAAGAAATCGAAAATATCATCCAGATCGTCGAACGCCTCGCCGATATGATACCAGACCGAGCGTTTCTTGCGCTTGCCCTTCTTGCGCCGTGCTGGACGATCCTTGGCCAGATGTTCATGTTCGCGTTCAGCCCGATGCGGGATGGCGGGTTTTGGACCGCCTCTGGACGACTTCTTGTGCTTCTGGATATCTGCCTGAATGGCTTCAAGCCGTGTCACAGCCGCCCCGCAACCATGGCAGAACAACCGCTGTCCCCTATTTGCTGACAGCGTGGATCGGGCCCCGCAATAGCAGCAGGTCATGATCTTCATCGGATGGCTGGCTCTGCTCATGCTGGGCAGATAGGTCCTTTGCCGCGATTTCACCAGCCCCGACGCGCGGATAAAACTTGCCTTGATGGCAATCACAGGACAGGGATAGGGGGCCGGTGAGGGGCAAAGCACGAAAACATCAGAAGGAGACGGCAGATGGGGCTGTGGAACTTTATCAAGGATGCAGGCAAAGCGATCGGGATCGGGGGCTCGGATGACGCGCCCGGCGACAAGCTGAAGGCAGAGATTGCAGACCTGGGCCTGGACGCCTCGGGAGTGGACATCGTGGTCGATGGCGACACCGTCAAGATCTCGGGCGATGCTGTCAGCCAGGAGGTGAAGGAGAAGATTATCCTTGCCGCAGGCAACATCGAAGGCATCGCGGCGGTCGACGAGGCAGTGGCTGTGCCCGATGCAGGCGACGCGGTTTTCCACACTGTCGAGAAAGGCGATACGCTCTGGGCGATCTCGACCAAGACGCTTGGCAATGGTGCGCGCTACGAAGAGATCTTCGAGGCCAACAAGCCGATGTTGAGCCATCCGGACAAGATCTACCCGGGCCAAGTGCTGCGAATCCCTGTGTGATTCCCAAGACTTCAGGGTGGGCTCGACCTGCCCTGAAACACCCCAAGCGCAATGTGCGAGGGGTCACAACCAGAGTTTTCCCCAGAAAACCGCATATTTCCGTTCAAAATCGTATTTTTAGCGCTTGCCGCCCGTTGCGTATACGGGCGCTAACCAAGTAAATTGAAGTTGTTGAGGCTCACAAAACCGAGAAGGGAGAAGCCATTATGGATCGCTTCGAGCAACTGAAAGACATGGTCATGGGAATGGAGGCAGACTTTGCCGCGTTCTACGACAAAGGGAACAATGCTGCCGGCACGCGTGTGCGCAAAGGCATGCAGGATATGAAGAACATGGCCCAGGAAATCCGCACGGAAGTCCAGGCCAAGAAGAACGCCGGCTGACCGGTTTTCGGTGCGGGTGAAAAGCCCGCACCACCTCTGAGCTCAGGCAAGCCCTGACTAGCGGCCAAGCGCGTTGTCCACCGTCTCGACGATATGGTCGATAGCTCGTGTTGCAAGGCGAATATCGTTCCCGGTATTGCCGTGCATTTTCTCGATATCACCTTCTTCGTCGGCGATTACGAACTGGTACTCCAGGTTCCGGATCATCGCCAGGCTCGCGAAATCGCTTCCACGCTGCAAGTAGTGCCGCCCGGTCAATTCGATGCAGGTCGCGCCCGCCCGGCAAAAACCGCTGTTGATCATGCCAGCGCCGTGCGCTCCGATGACCACTTTTGCATTGGCACACAGCGCCATCTGTTCACGAACGCTCAACTGCTCCATGATGATGGCCTCGGCGCCGTGGCCTTTCAGAGCGTCCAGCAACGCGTCGTCGTTCACGATCTGACGCCGGTCCGCGCCGCGCCGCGAGATGATCAGAACATCGGGGCCGGAGTTTGCGTCACTCAATGTCCTTGCAGCCCGATCGTAGAACGGCCTTGCGCTGCTGCGAAAGGCACGGCGTGATGTGCCCTTGGGACCGGAACGCTTGATCGCTTCGTCGCCCTCACCGGGTGAGAAATATGAAGGCCAGATGTCCACAAAGGTTAAATGTTCCGCACTAAACACCGTTTCATCCAGCACAATCCGTTCTGACAGTTCAGGATAGAGCGCATTGATCATCTGACGCTGAAATCCGTTTGGATTGTCGCGGCAGGGATTGATGACGATCCGGTCGAGCCCAAGCTCCTCCACCAGATCATAAAGGTCTTCCAGAAAGATCAGGACATCCGAGATGAAATGATAATAGTTGAAGCTGGACCGGCCCACCAACAGCCCGGTGCGCCCCTTGAAATGTACGTCGGGATCGGGGACCTGCAACTCGCCCTTGCGCGCGACCTCGGCCGCAGTAGCCTCCCAACGCAGATTGCCGACGCCGACAACCGGCAGACCGGCATGAAAGATAAGCCGATTTCGGACGACTGCATCGGGTACCGAGCACGCTACAGAGTTGAACTGATACCAAGGTGCGCTCAGACGAGCAGGATAGCTGTCGATCAACGGATTGGCGAGATCGGCGAACTTTTCCCTGTCATCTCGCAGATCGAACGCCTTGATCCCGTAGGCCTCCAACTGCTCGGCCAGGACAGGCATCTCGCCATGCACTTCGACCTCGGCATCGATCCCGGGAATGATGGCGTTACGCTGGCTCAAGATCCTGTCCTTCAGATGCGGCTTCTAACTACAAGGGTGCGGTTAAGGGCAAGTGCAACTTGAGATCAGGCGCCGATCAGTTCCATGATGGTGCTGTGAAGTGCTGTCGGGATCTCGATACCCTCATCGGGTGTGCGAGCTCTGGTGGTATGGCGACGGGCACCGGGCAGGCGGACGCCCTCCTGTCCCAGCATGCCCTCGAACAGGCGCTCGGCGCGGCCATACGGGTCGTCGCCACCAAATTTTGCGGGATCGAGGGCAAGGACCAACTCGCCGCCCGTTGCAGGACCGCCATCCTTGCTGTCCTGCTGCCCTGCCTCGAGGGACGAGACCTCGCCGATCAGCGGCCCGCACATCAGGTCGACCATCAGCGCAATGGCTCCGCCCTTGTAGCCACCAAATGGTAGTTGCGCGCCCTCGAGGATCTCGGCGGGATCGTTGGTCGGGTTGCCATCCTTGTCGATACCGGCACCGTCCGGCGCGGCGTGGCCGTCACGCTTCATGATCTGCAACTCGCCGCGCGCGGTCATGGACGAGGCCTGGTCCCAGACCATGGTGCCACCGCCGGGCCGGGGCCAGGCGAAGCTCATGGGGTTGGTTCCAAAGAACGGCCTTGTGCCGCCTGCTGGCGCGACATAGGGGGGCGCGTTGACGAAAGCCATGGCGACCAGCCCCTGTTCCGCCAAGGCCTCGGTCTCGGGCCAGAGCGCCGCAAAGTGGTGCGTCCGGCGGATGGCACAGGCAGCCATGCCGTTTTCCCTGGTGGCCTCGATCAGAGGTGCCCGCCCGGCTTCAAGCGCGCGCGGCGCCAATCCACCCTTTCCATCGACCGTTATGACGCAAGGGCCCAACCGAGAGACGACCGGATCCGCCTTGCCGTTGATCTTGCCGTTCTTCAGCGACTTCACATAACCGGGAATGCGGAACAGCCCGTGGCTCTTGCAGCCATCGCGTTCGGCCGCGGTTATGTTGTCGGCCACGGCGCGGGCGTTCTCTGCAGAGCAGCCATTCGCGGCAAGGGCCTGGCTTGCAAGGTCGTGCACTTCGGTAAGGGTCAATCGGGCTTGAGTCATTTGCGTCTCCTGTTTTGCGCGCACCATTGCGCGGGAGCCGCAAAGACGCAACTTAGCTGACGCTGCGGCGTTGTTGCGCATCCGTCGCGCGCCCTACATAGTCACTGGCAACAAGAACACGTGGCCAAAGAACGTGGCGAAATTTTCTGGGAGGAAATCATGGGCGAGGCGATCTCATTCGGCACAATGGCCGACAAGGCTGCGATCGAGGCGGTGGCCTATACCGAGAGGGCGACGGTTGCGACGGTCTATCAGGCGCTGACTGCGACGGCAGATGCGCATGGAGCGCGCCCGGCCATCAGCTTCCAGATCAAGTCTGGGCCCAGGGACAAGGCCGAGACACTAAACTGGAAATCCCTGCGCCACAGCGTGACACAGGCAGCGAACCTTTTCCGCTCGCTGGGCGTGGGCGAGGACGATGTGGTCGCCTACCTCCTGCCCAATTGCAACGAGACGGCCATAACATTGCTGGGCGGTATGACGGCGGGTATCGTGAACCCGATCAATCCGCTGCTGGATGCCGAACATATCGCGGCTCTGCTGCGCGAGACCAATGCCAAGGTGCTGGTCACGCTGGCGCCGTTTCCCAAGACCGATGTCGCACAGAAGGCGCACGCGGCGGCGGCACTGGCGCCGAACGTCAAGACTGTGCTGGAGGTGGATCTCAAGCGGTATCTGACGCCGCCCCTGTCGTGGATCGTGCCTTTGATCCGGCCCAAGCTGACGCCTGCGCCCGGTGTGACGCGCGTGAACTTCAACAAGGCGCTTTCCGGGCAGGAGGGCAGTCGACTCTCCTTCAACGAGACACCCGACCCCGACCGCATTGCCGCCTATTTCCACACCGGCGGCACAACGGGGATGCCGAAGATCGCGCAACACCGTCAGCGCGGCATGGTCTATAATGGCATGGCACCGGCCCTGTCGTTGATTGACGAGAAATCCGTGCTGCTCTGCCCACTGCCGCTCTTTCACGTGATGGCTGCCTATCCGATGCTGATGAGCTGTGTTGCCTCGGGCGGGCATATCGTCTTCCCGACCCCTGCGGGTTATCGCGGCGACGGTGTGATGGATAATTTCTGGAAACTGGTCGAGCGCTGGGGCGTGACCTTCATGGTGACCGTGCCGACGGCGGCAAGTGCGCTGATGCAGCGGCCGGTGGACGCGGATGTCTCGACGCTGCAATACGCGTTCTGCGGATCGGCGCCCCTGCCGGTCGAGCTGTTCAAGCAGTTCGAAGGCGCGACGGGCGTCAAGATCCTTGAAGGTTATGGCATGACCGAGGCGACCTGTATCGTGTCGGTGAACCCGCCGCATGGCGAGCGCAAGATCGGCTCGGTCGGCTATCCGTTCCCGTACACGGACGTGAAGATCCTGCATTGCGATGAGGCAGGCTCGATCACCAAGGAATGCGGCACGGACGAGATCGGTGAGATCAGCGTGATGAACCCCGGCGTCTTTCCGGGTTATACCGAGGCCAAGCGCAACGAGGGCCTCTTTGCCCAGCCGGGCGGGTTCCTGCGCACGGGGGATCTCGGTCGGATTGATGCGGACGGGTATCTCTGGATCACGGGGCGGGCCAAGGACCTGATCATCCGGGGTGGGCACAACATTGACCCCGCCGCCATTGAAGAGGCGCTGGCAGGGCACCCGCATGTGGCTTTCGTAGGCGCCATAGGGCAACCGGACGCGCACTCGGGCGAGATGCCGTGCGCCTATGTCGAACTGATCGAGGGCGGCAATGCCACTGGCGCCGACCTGATGGCCTACTGCGAGGAGCACATCCACGAGCGCGCTGCGGTCCCCAAACATGTCGAGATCATGGACGAGTTGCCGAAGACCGCGGTTGGCAAGATCTTCAAGCCGGACTTGCGCAAAAGCGCGATCACACGGGTCTATGGCGCAGCACTGGAGAAGGCGGGGATCAAGGCTGCGATTGATGTGCACGAGGACAAGACGCGCGGGCTGGTCGCGACTGTGACGCCGGAGGATGCCTCGACGGATCATGCCGCGATCGGAGCCGTTCTGGGCGGGTTTGCCCGACCATGGGAGTTGGGTGGTCGCTGAGTTGGTCTGACTTGAACATGGCGACAAAAGCAGCCCACGCCCCCCGGCGCGAGCGGATCGACCACGCAGGGCGCCAGGCAAGCCGCGTCGCCTTGTCCGGATCATAGGGCCTCGTATTGGCCTCGTCTGCCAGCTGCCGCGCGTGGGCATCGGGCATGGTTGCGGGATCGTACTTTGTCTGCTGGATATTCGGCATCGTACTTGTCAATATTTTGACTCTACTTGCTCAGCTTGGCGACATGATCCGTAGAAGGCTTCATGTTATCTTCCCTTTTTGCATGTGGACAGGGTCTTCTCCGAGTGATTTCCGAGTGTAACATCAGCAGACAGGGAATTCGTTGTGAGGATTGCATCTACGTTTATTGCATGTTTGGCGTTTTACAGTGCGGTGCACATGCCTTGGACGATATTTCGGGGCAGGCGAGCGTCTTTGGCGGGCAGAGCTACAATGGCGGATCCACTGTGGATTTGCTTGGGGTTGAGGGAAGCGTGATGCTTCGGTTCTCGAAAAACTTTGGCATTCAAGCAGATGCGCAGATTGCCCGTCTGTCCACCGAAGGCACCAATTGAAATCAATACTCAATTTGAATGCACCTGCCACCACGGTCATTGTGTCCAGTTTTGCCAGCAAGCTTCGGGCCGTGTTTGTTGATCCTGATTTT
>JBGCFK010000024.1:0-10284 GCA_045106875.1 Paracoccaceae bacterium
TTCTCGACGATCATCAAGACCGGCCGAACACATACGCAGGATGCAACGCCGCTGACATTAGGTCAGGAATTCGGTGGATACGCGCATCAGGTCAAGCAGGGCATGGGCCGGGTAAGCCAGTCGTTGAAGAACATTTACTTCCTCGCGCAGGGCGGCACGGCGGTGGGCACGGGGCTGAACACCGCAAAAGGCTTTGACAAGCTGGTGGCGGCCAACATCGCCCAGGTCACCGGCCTGCCGTTCAGGACCGCGCCAAACAAGTTCGAGGCGCTGGCCGCACATGACGCGATTGTCGAGATGTCCGGCGCTGTGAAGACCGTTGCCGCAAGCCTGTTCAAGATTGCAAATGACATTCGCTTTCTGGGCTCGGGCCCGCGTTGCGGGCTTGGTGAACTGATGCTGCCGGAGAACGAGCCCGGGTCGTCGATCATGCCGGGCAAGGTCAACCCCACTCAGTGCGAGGCCATCACCCAAGTCTGCGCCCACGTGATGGGCAATGACGCTGCAATCGGATTCGCCGGATCACAAGGGCATTTCGAGCTGAATGTCTATAAGCCCATGATGATCTATAACCTCCTGCAATCCATGCAATTGCTAGGTGACGCCGCCACAGCCTTCACGGACAACTGCATCGCCGGGATCGAAGCGGATGAAGAACGGATCTCGACATTGATGTGGGAAAGCCTGATGCTGGTAACTGCGTTGGCACCCGAGATCGGATACGACAATGCAACCAAGGTCGCCAAGACCGCGCACAAGAGGCGCACGACGCTGAAGGAGGAGGCAGTGCGCCTTGGCTTCTGCGACGAGGCAACGTTCGACCGTGTGGTTCAGCCAAAGAAGATGATCGGGCCCAAATAGCGCGCCTCAAGCCTCGTTCGGGTGTGCCGCGCGCTCCTGCCCGGCAATACACCCGACGAGTGCTGGCACGAACATGGAAATGGCCTCGACCAGCCAGAACCCACTTATCCCAACCTGTTCGAACCATGCATCCCAACCTATAGGGCCTGCAGTAGCGAAGCTTGTGAAACCGCCTAGTCCGCCTGTCATCAGGGACCAACAGCCCCAACGGGACAAGAAGAAACAACACCCCATCAAAATCCCTATGGTCAATGCCCCCCAGAGAGAGCGACGCGCGGAGACAACACCTGCGATGATCAGGATGATTGAGCCGGCCAATCCGATTGCGACCTTCACAGGCAAAACATCAAATGTCGCTGCCATGACACCATGGACAGCACCCGCAACCGCAGCCATGCTAACTGCAATTACGGCTCCTTTGATTCCATAGGCCCGCTCGAGTGACGGCATTCCGGGTCGACCCTTATGAGCAATCCCCAACGCGTTGTCGTGCAGAGGAGTGGAGTTTTCATGAACGACCGCATAGTCAATCTTAGGCGTGCGCGCAAACAGAAGGCGCGCACGGACAAACAGGATGCCGCAGCGCAGCGGATCCGTGAAGCCGGCGCAGGCGGGAATGAACGGCGCGCTGAGCAGCGAAATGAAAATGTCCGGGTGAGCAAACTGGACATGCATCGGCTGGGCAGAAACCTCGACAAAGATGACAACTGAGCGGCCGCGCAAACGATCCCTGACCCTGAAGGGCCATGCAACCTCTGTCAGTCTCGAGGATCCGTTCTGGGAGGAGTTCGTTCGCCTCGCCCGAGATCGGGGCCTTTCGACCAACGCATTGGCGAGCGAAATGGACGCTCTGCGCACCCCGCCTGCATCTTTGGCGTCCGCCATCCGATTGTTTGTCTTGGCAGAGATAAAGGCCGGAAATTGATGGCACAACCGGGCGGCACACTTTCGTCTATCACCTGACAAGGTTTCTGCGGCGCGGATGTCAGGCGGTCGGGTTTTGCTGGGAGCCCACGGCGCGCGCAGCCCGGATGGGCGAGCACGCCAGGCATCGAACATGATGGGTGCGGAGCACCCAGAATTCCGCTAACCCCGCGGCGTTACACGCAGCCAGATGCCGTTCCTCGATCGCACCGTCAGGTGAGCCATCGGCTCTGGCACTCTCTCCTCAACCGGCGCGAAGCGATATCGCGAAGCAAGCAGCCCAAGAATTAGGACGCCTTCCTGCATGCCAAATGCTGCACCGGTGCAAACGCGCGGTCCGGTAGAGAACGGGATATAAGCATCGCGGGCGGATTGTCGTGTTTCCTCTCTACGCCAGCGATCAGGATCAAACGCGTGCGCACGATCCCAAAGCCGTTCATGCCTTCCCAAGTGCCATGGCGATATGATGATGGGCGATCCCGGAGCAACAGCCTTGTCTCGCATCTGCTCGTGCCGCGTCGCCTCCCGGATCATCATCGGCACAGGCGGGTACAACCGCAACGTCTCGCGGAACACATCCCGCGTGAAAGGCAACTTCCGCAGGTCCGAGAAACTCGGCCGTTCGGCAAAAACCAGCTTTGCCTCGGCCGCAACGCGGTCCTGAACATCTGGCCTGTTGGCCAGAAGATACAGCGCCCAGGCCAATGCGGATGCAGACGTTTCGTGTCCAGCGAGAAAGAAGATCGACATCTGGTCAGCCATCTCGGAATCGTCAAAGATGTCACCCGTGACCGGATCACGTGTGGTCATAATGGCGGTCGCCAGATCATCGGGTGCATTCCCCGTCTCGATCTCTCGATGGCGTTGTTCAACGAACGCACGCAGCAGCTTGCGGATTTCGCGCGCCGCCCTGCCCTTCTTCCATCGCGACGGACCCAACCTCGGAAACCAGGCGGGAATGCGCATCAGATCTGCCGGGCTCATCATCGGGGCGGCGAGCTGATAGCGGCGGAAGGCATGGAACACACGGCCCGCTGCATCCGCTGTGATCGGTTGCGAGAAAAGCGTCCGAAAGATCACGTCAGCGGCGGCGTGACTTGTCTCAAACTCGATCTCCAGCGGGGTCCCATCGGCCCGGTCAGAAAGCCGACGCGACATTTCTTCGGCGGCATCAAGCATCGGACCAAATGTCTCGCGCAGCTTGCCGCCTTCAAAACTCGGGTCGATGATGCGGCGTTGGCGCTTCCACTTCTCGCCATTGGTCACAAACACCGATTCGCCCAGAAGGTCTCCAATGGTCGCACGAACGACATCAGATTTCGGGAAATCGTCAGGGCGTTCCACCAGCACACGGCGCACCAGATCCGGCTGATTGGGCATGTACGAGGCATACCAGGGTGTCCGGACTTCAGTCAGCCAGGCGCGGTACAGTTTGGCTGGCAACGCCGAAAAGATATTGCGCCGTGCGCGAAGCCAAATGCGCAAAAAGGGCAGACCGTCAGGGCGTTCCGGTGGTTTGGGTGGAGTGTAATCCGTCCGCGTCTCCACAACAGGAATATCATCCATAGCAGCGGCCTGCGGGCAGCGTGTGCTGTCTCAAGCCTGATGCAGCACCGGCGAGACCGGCTCCGCATGCATGGAGGGCGAACAGTCACGCCCGGCAAAGCGCGTCGCCAAAGTCATGGGACCGGCCGTGATACGGAAATAGTCGAAGTCCCGTGGGCGCGCGAAGGCGCAAAGGTACTGAAAATGCATCCGCAGAAGCCGCCAGCGATAGCGGCGCAGCTCGCCCTCTGCCATCGTATGCTTGAATGCGGCAGACATCACGACCGGGTTCAGCGTCTCTGGGTGACGTCCACGGGACCTGCAATTCGCCGCCGGATCAGTCAGGGCAAAGCACGCACCGTCACCTGGGGCGGTCACGTCCAGCCAAAACAGCGCAGGCTCGTCCGCAAGCCGCGCGAGGTCCGCACGAAGTGCGTTTGCTTTGGGCAAAAAGCTGGTCATGGCGATGCTCTGGCCCAATGTCAGCAGCGAGAGCGGCGTTCCGTTCGGCACCGGACCTCCAGCAAAGGCACGCGATACCGCAGATACAGCCAGCTGAGCGCCCGATGAATGGCCAACAACCAGCACTTCGTCATAGTCGCCAGACGAAAGCTCGTCCCTGATCCGCGCCGCAAACTCGTCCAGTCGCTTGCACAGTGGCGCAGGGTAGGCGCCGCCCAGTTGCGCAGAATAGCCCAGATCATTGACCATGAAGTAGATCATCAGCTGCTCTTCAAACAGCCGCGTCGAAATCAGTGCAAGCGCCGACGCGCCAAGCCCCGCTGCCCCCGCAAGCCACCAAGGTGCGCCGAGCGGGCCAGACAGAAGCAGCCCAGCGCTCAGTCCGACAAGGCCCGCATAGCCGAGATAGAACATCATCAGGAACGCAGGCACCAGTCCGGCTACCAATGGCCCCGAGCGCAGCCGCCACATCGCCCGAATCGCTCCGGACGAGAGATAAATCCAGAGCGTCCGGAACATCAGGCCATAGACATACCCCAAGGACGGTTGGATAGAGTGCCGAACAATGTCGTCCCAACCAAGGAATTCAAACTCACTTTCAGTCGCAAGGCCACCTTCAGTGTGTCCTACCATCCAGCGATAGTTCCCACATTCGGCCGACCGCGTTCCACGCACATCAACCTGGTAACCCGCAATTCTGGCCTGTTCAGGCCCTTCCCTGCGGTAAAGTTCGCGGTACCGGCGTGGGCCGAGGGGATCAAAGCCCGACACGTAAAAAACCTTGCGACGGCGCACATCCTGAGACAGCGGAACCGCAGCGCCTTTATCAGCGCCCAGAAGCGCTTCCATGCCAGGTGATATATTCAACGCCCGATACGCTCCTGAAACCCGTCATCATTGCCTTAAGGCATATTTGTTACCGTAAGCCTTAGCAGAACGCGAACAACAAGTCAGCCAACAGTGGCAAGACTTGGGAACATATCCAGCAAGAAATAGGCCAGACGTTCAAAGTCTCCGGTAATCATCATCAGTCCAACCACTACCAGCATGGCTCCCATGACCCGCTCAATCGTGCCCAGATGCCGTCTCATGCCTTGCGCCCATCGCAGAAAAGGTCCGATAAACATCGCGGCAATCAGAAACGGAACGCCCAGTCCAAGAGCATAGAACCCCAGCAATACGCCGCCTGCCAGAGGGCTTTCGCTTTGGGCTGCAAACGAGAGAATCGTCCCGAGGATCGGACCAAGGCAAGGTGTCCAGCCAAACGCGAATGCCATGCCGATCACGAAACTGGACCCGGTGGAGCCCGCCGATTGTGGACCTTCAAAGCGTGCTTCACGGTTCAGTACAGGGATCTTGTCCCAGCCAGACAGTTGCAACAGGGTGGCGACGGCAAGCACAATTGCCAGCCCAATCCAGATCTCGCTCAGGCGTTCCAAGATCGGTTGGCTCAGCAATAACCACCAGAGCAGCAACCCCGACATGGCCAGGACAGCCACCGCCAGAGACCAGCGCAGGCCCCAGAAGTGCAGCCCAAACACGAAGATGACACCACCAGATATCAGGCCGAATATATGCTTGTTGTCCAGCAGCAGGTTGCCCGCGCTCGCCATGCCAAGACCAAGTCCGACAAAGACGACGCCCAATCCCAACACGAAAAAGAGTGCGCAGATCATCACGCGCCGGGAGGCCTTGCGGTCGATACCGTCGTTATCGCCGGTCAGCTGATCCAGCGTGGTCCCGCCGATATACGCCAGATAGGGCGGCGCCATGGGCAGCACACAGGGGCTGGCAAAGCTGAACAATCCGAAGATGAAAGCGAAGAAGACACTAATGAGAGAGCCACTCTGGATGGCATCTATGCCCAAGTCCCGCAAAACTTCCATAGTCGACCTCTAGCCTCGCCGCACAACACGCTCCAATTGATATAGCGCATCAACCGTCTTCATTCTTCCACGTCACACGAACCTGTGACCCGGCCTGCATCACGGCCCACTTTGGCGCAGCAGATAAGCCACGATATCCTCAACCTGTGCTGCAGACAGCCGTGTTTCACCAAACCTCGGATCGTTGGGATCGTCACGCTGTCCCGCAGCATAGTAGGCGGGCATCTCGGTACCCGGGCGCAGGACTTCGGGCGCTACGATCCAAAGCCTGAGCACGCCCTCCCCCATGCGCGCGGCAACACTGGTCAGGTTCGGAGCCCGCGCGTCCTCGGCATTCGCTTCGGCGCCGGGGCCGCCCGGTGAGCCGTGACAACCCGAGCAACCTGTGCGCTCGCGATTGAAATAAAGCTTCCTTCCACGCTCGGAATCGCCCTTGCGTCCTGTCAGGCTTTTTGAAATTTCACTTGCATTTTCAATAGTGTAAGGCGTTACTCTGGCGCTCTGCGCGAAGGCAGAACTGTCCGGAAGACAGGTGCCCATCAATAAAGCGGCAACCAACGATGCAGCTATATTCTGCGCGCGCAATGCAACCTCCATACTTCCACACGGGCGGGTTAGCCGGGCGGACATCTACTTGGCAAGGGCTTGCACTTGAACAGATGCAACGCTAGCTGATCCCAATGAGCACACCAGACGAAAAAGGCCCAGAGGATCTTCCGGTTCTGGATACATGCGGCCTGCTGTGCCCACTTCCCGTCCTCAAGACCCGAAAACGTCTGAAGGATCTGCCGGTTGGCACACGGCTGAAGGTGCTTGCGGACGATCCGGCAGCACTGATCGACATCCCACATTTCTGTGCCGAACAAGGACATTCTCTGGATGGCGAGCCCATCGAGGGCGACTCTGTGCTGACCTTTGTCGTGGTACGCGGACGGTGACGGGCGGACGCAAATTGCAAAATACGTGGCATCCCGCATTGCAGTTTGCAGGTGTCTTGAAAACCCGGTCCATGCAATCAAATTTAGCAAGACATCACACTGTCATGCGCGAAAGCTAGCGAAACCGCTACAAGATGGTTATGTTGCGCCTGCGTGGGGGCGCCGACGAGAACGACAACGCAAAACGGGGATGGTCATGCAAACTAGCTGGGTCGGATGGCTCGCCTTCCTTGTGTTGGCCGCTTTGGTCCTTGTCACGTCGTGCCAGGCGAACTTTGGCGGCGTGGAATCTGCGATATCCGGAGCGACCCAATGAGCGCTCAACGCTTTGGAGGGCAGTATAGCCCCGGCGGAGCACCAGATTCCGGGGCAACGCCGCTGCCGAACAAGTTCAGGGGCCGCAAGGCAAGCTCGGTCGATGTGCGTTCGCTGGCCATGTTCGTGCTGCCGACGCCGCTGCTGTTCGCCGCGTTCGGGGCCATGGGATCTGGTTCGGCCTTTGCCCTCGTCGTGCTCTTGCTCGCCTATGCGTCGCTGATGCTGGGTGCGTGGCTGCTGCGCGAAGGTCAGCGGGCCGAAGCGGCGTTCAATGAACGCTCCATAGCCCGCCCACCCGCATTTCCGCGCAAGCTTTGCGCGGCTGGGCTTGCCGGAACAGGGATCTTTCTCGGGCAGCTTTACAGTTCCGATGCCGGCGGGATTCTTGCGGCCACAGGAGCGCTGATCCAGGCCGCCGTCTTTGCAGTGATCGGAGCAGGCGCGCACGTGATGGCTTTTGGCATCGACCCGATGAAAGCCAAGGGCGATATGCCCAACCTGTCAGATGCGGAACGCAAGCGCGTCACGGATGCAATCGACAAGGCCGAGGAAAAGCTCAGGACCATCGAGGATCTGGCCCACAAGATGCGGGACCGAGAAATTGACGACAGGGTCGGCAAGCTGAACGCGACCGTGCGCGACATGATCAAGATCGTCGAAGACGACCCACGCGATATGTCCCGGGCGCGGCGCTATCTGGGCCTCTATCTGAAGGGCGCCATGGAGGCCTCGCAGAAATACGCCGACAAGCACGAACGACTGGCCGACCCGAAGCTCAGGGAAGACTACCTGTCGTTGTTGTCGGATCTGGAAGAGGGCTTTCAGAAGGGCAAGGCCAGTTTGCTCGTCGATGATCGCGCCGAGCTTGAAGTGAAAATGGAGGTCCTCCGGGAACGGCTGGACCAAGAGAACGTCTGACCTCGCAACGCTTGGAGGAACAGATCACAAATGCTGACAGAAGGAGATATCCGATGAGCACTGAAACCGCGACGATGACCGAAGATCTGACGAAAGCCGCCGGGCTTGTCGATGTGCTGCCCGAACCTGTGGCTGATGTGGTGCCCTATGACGCTGCCGGAGCCGAGCAGAAGGCCGAGATCGAACGCCGGATCGCTGAGTTGGACATGTCCAACACCCAGACGATCATCAAGTTCGGATCGGGTGCGCAGCAGGAACTGACGGCCCTGTCGGACCAGATGCTGGACGGCGTGCGCAACAAGGACGTCGGTCCGGCCGGTGACGCGCTGCGCAACATGGTCGGCACGATCCGCGGGTTCGACACTTCGGAACTGGATCCGAACGCGAAGCGGTCCTGGTGGGCGCGTCTTTTCGGCGCCGCCGCACCGATCCACGACTTCGTGGCGAAATACGAAGGCGTGCAGGGTCAGATCGTCTCGATCACCGACGAGTTGGAAAGCCACGAGACCGTGCTGCTTGAAGACGTCAAGATGCTGGACAAGCTCTACGAGCGCAGCCTCGACTTCTATAACGAACTGGGGCTCTACATCGCTGCTGGCGAGGCCAAACTTCACGAACTGGACACTGTCACGATCCCGAAGGAAGAAGCGGATGTCGATGCCGCAGGCGCCGACGCGATCCTCGAGGCGCAGGAGGTCCGGGATATCCGTGCCGCACGTGACGAGTTGGAACGCCGGGTCCATGATCTCAAGCTGACGCGCCAGGTCACGATGCAGTCCCTGCCCTCGATCCGGTTGGTGCAGGAAAACGACAAGAGCCTGATCAACAAGATCAACTCGACGCTGGTGAACACTGTACCACTTTGGAAAAACCAGCTCTCGATCGCGCTGGCAACATTCCGGAGCCGTGAGGCAGGCAAGGTGGTCAAGGAGGCTTCGGACCTGACAAACGATCTGCTGACCTCGAACGCAGATACACTGCGCACCTCGAATGCAGAGATCCGTGAACAGATCGAGCGCGGTGTATTCGACATCGAGGCCGTGAAGAAAGCCAATGCCAGCATCATCGGTACCATCGAGGACAGCCTCCGGATCGCGGACGAGGGCAAGGCCAAACGCGCCGTTGCCGAGAAGGAACTGATCCAGATGGAAGAAGACCTGAAGAACACGTTGGCATCTGCCCGTGCGCGCGAGGTTCCGGCCTCTCCTGATCCGGTCTGACGCTGCATTGGTTGGACTGCTATATTGCTCCAAAGGCCCCGGGTTATTTCCGGGGCCTTTTTCAATTTGCGAGGGTCATCATACTTTGTTCACCGACAAACACTGACCGGGTTGACGCGGCGAGCGGTGAAGCTCCAAAATTGAACGACAACGCAATCCTTTGAAACGGGGAATTCATCATGGGATTCATGGAAGCCGTAAAATCTTGTTTCCGCCGATTTGTCGATTTTCAAGGACGCTCGCCGCGCTCTGAATACTGGTGGTTCATTCTATTCTATATGCTGGTCTATATCGTGCTACTGCTTGCAACCGCAGTGATACCGCTTCTTGGTATTTTGATGTTTATCTTCATGATCGCGATCATCCTGCCCTCGATCGCTGTATCAATCCGCAGATTGCATGATCTGGACAAGTCCGGCTGGTGGCTTCTGATATCCTTCGTTCCTATTGCAGGCCTGATCCTGATCTACTGGTTCTGCCTGAAAGGTACGGACGGGGACAACAGGTTCGGCCCGGATCCATTGGGCAACGTAGCCGATCGCTTCACCTGACCACAGGTATTCTGGATGAAGCCGAATTACAAAGCGGGCACTAGAGAAGATCGGATTTCTCCATAAGTTCCGGGCTGTTATTCGAGACCTTTCCGACGGCCTGGTCGACTTGCCAAAGCTCCACCCGATCATCGGGCGGGGCCACCATCAGAGTCAGTGGATCCGATTCCAGATCCAGCCAGCGGTCCGCTGCATCATCATCCAGAACAATGGGCGTCCGTGGATGCAGATCCCGCGTCGCCTCACCTGCCATTGTGGTCAGGATCGTGCAACTGCGCAAAATCTCGCCGCCCGGCAACTGCGTCTGAGACCAGAGCCCCGCGAACCAGAAACCCGGCGTATTGCGCCTCATGGTGATGAAATGAGGGATCTTGGCTGGCTTGGCGCGCTTCCATTCGTACCATCCGATAGCGGGAATAAGACAGCGCCGCTTGGCCCAGGCATCGCGAAAGACCGGCTTGGCCGCAACTTCCTCGGAACGCGCGTTGAATGTTGTCAGCTTGAACTCGGCCAATGGCTTCTGCCACCACGCGGGCACCAGCCCCCAGCGCGCTGTTGAAGCAGCCCGATTTCCACCTCGCAGGCCCACGATCCCAATTTGCTGCGTCGGCGCGATATTCCAACTGGGTGCGGGCCAGTCAGCCGGTGTCCCCTGTTCCGG
>JBGCFK010000240.1:0-24378 GCA_045106875.1 Paracoccaceae bacterium
GCAGCAAAGCCGCCGAGATCACACCGCCCAGCGAGTGACCCACCAGATGGAGCGGACGATCCCGGCGCGCCAACTGGTTGCCAACATGCCGCACGGATTGCACAAGCCGCGCCCGCGTCGAGGGATAGCCCACGCGAATGCATTTGAAACCCGCGCGCCCCAAGCGCCAGGATAGCGGCAGCATGGACATGGACGAGCGCCCCAGCCCGTGCACCAAAACCACGGTCGGCGAATTCAGGTTCTCTGACATACCCCATCACATCTTGTTGCTGGTGCCTTTGGTCAACCCCGGATATCACGCGGTCATGAATGGTCCGAAGACTAATCCATCCCGCACACGCCGTGCTTTCTGGCAAGGATTTGTCGCGACAATGCCGCTTCAACTGGCAACTTTGCCGTTTGGTCTGATCTTCGGGGTTGTTGCGATCGAGACGGGTCTGGATCCCGGTCAGATCTTTGCCATCACGGTCATTGTAGTGGCGGGCGCATCTTCGCTGGTGGCGATGGAACTGATCCAGGATCAGGTGCCTGCGCTGCTTGTGATCCTGACCAGCGCACTGGTGAACCTGCGCATGGCCATGTACTCGGCGGCGCTGGTGCCACACTGGACAGGTGCAGGGTGGAAGCCACGCCTCGCGGCTGGGTATTTCCTGAACGACCAGACCTATGCGATCTCGGTCCGGGCCTACGAGGCCGGGCAGATGCCGGACCTGCGCGAACGGGTGGCCTATTTCTTTGGCTCCGGGTGCTGTTGCATCCCCGTCTGGACGGCGACCGTCTATCTGGGCGTACTGCTTGGACAGCAGGTGCCCCAGAGCTGGGGTCTGGAGATGGCAGCCCCGGCGTTGTTCCTGGCGATTGCAGCCCCGATGGTCCGTACACCGGCACATGGGGCCGCTTTTGTTGTCTCCATGGGGGTCATGGCGTTTCTGCCGGGTCTGCCGCAGGGCCTCGATATTGTGGTCGCCAGCATGGCCGGGATCGCAGCAGGCATGACCGTGGCAAGGTTCAGCGCATGAGCGACGTCGAGATCTGGGCGATCATCGCAGGGCTTGCCGGGGTGACGTTCCTGATCCGGTGGTCGTTCCTTGGTCTGCTGGGCGGACAGATGCTGCCGGGCTGGGCGCGGATGGCTCTGGGGTTTGTGCCGGTCACGGTGCTGCCTGCGTTGGTGGCGCCGGTGGTTCTGTTCTCGCCGGAAGCCGGCTGGGCAAGCCTGCCTGTCATGGCTGGCGCTGCCGCCACGGTTGCTGTTGGCATGCTGACCCGGCATCTGTTTGGCGCGTTCGGGACCGGCGTGCTGGTCTATCACATGGCGGTGGCAGCAGGTCTCTGAACCCGTCGCAGATCCCGAAGGTCATCCCGAGCGTGCCGGCCGAGTTGACATTCACGCGAATTTACTACCGAAATGCCACCGGGAGTTGTGCTTGGCGCAGACGCCCTCTCTCGGAGCCTCAACCATGTCCCTTGCTTTTCGTGCCTGCCTTGCCGCCGTGTTTCTGTCCTCGACAAGCGCTGCCTTGGCGGAAGAACCTGCCCCGACAGATCAGTCTGAGCTGAATGTTCTGGTCGCGGAAGACCCGAAGGCCGCCTTCCTGCAAGCATTCGCGGCTGGGGGTGAGCTGACGGAAGCGCTGTTCACTTCCACGCGCGGTGTTGGTGCCAAAGTCACGGGAAGCCAGCGTTTTACCAAGATACCGCGGGCAGATCTGGCGGACGATGGTGAGTGGGCTGCGCACGTCCCGCCCCGTCAAAGTGGCCCGCAGGCACAGGCCTGTATCACATGCCACGCCGCGCCCTACGCGAGCGGGGCAGGTGGGCTTGCGCTGAATGTTGCCATGGATCCGCTTCTGACTGCTGATCCGGCGATGTATCTTGAACGCAATACGCTGCACCTGTTCGCGCTCGGTGCCGTCCAGCGCATTGCCGAGGAAATGACGGCGGAGTTGCAGGGCAAGGCTGATCTGCTGGGACGCCGGGCTTGCCAGACGGGCACGCCAATAGGTGGCAGGCTTGGTTCAAAAGGTGTGGATTTCGGAATCCTGTTGGTCGAGCCTCGTGACAAGCCCGGCGGGTGCGAGCCTGTCTGGGATACCAGCGGTGTCGAGGGCGTTGACGAGGATCTCGTCGTTCGGATGTTTGGCTGGAAGGGCACACACGCCACAATCCGTGCCTTCTCCCGCAGGGCTGCGCACAACCAGATGGGCATGCAGGCGGTCGAGCTGGTCGGCAACCGGGACGGCGACGGCGACGGCGTCACTGCAGAATTGAGCGTCGGCGATCTGACAGCGATCTCGGTCTACATCGCGGGGCTTGAACGCCCGACCTCGAAGCTGGAGCTGGATGATCACGGGATCATGGATCTCGGACCTGACGAACGGGCCAAGATCGAGACTGGTCGTGCGGTTTTTGACGAGATCGGGTGCGCGACCTGCCACAAGCCAAGCATGGTCCTGAACAACCCGGTTTTCTCCGAGCCAAGTGCCACGTCGGGCTTCCGTGACGAAGAGTTTCCGAGCGGGGAGAAGCCTGCCGCGCTGGGTCTTGCCACGGCCACCTCCATCAGTTTTGACCTGACGGCGGACACGCCCAACAACCATGTCAAAACCTCATCGGGCAAGGCGTTGAACCTTGGCGCATTCATGCGCGATACAGAGGGGCGTGCCATCGTCGAGTGGTTCTCGGACTTCCGTCGGCATGACATGGGGCCTGCTCTGGCGGATCCGGTAGATGCCCATGGCTTTGGCGCCTCGGTCTGGCCGACCCGTTCGCTGGCTGGTGTTGGGTCGACCGGGCCGTGGTTGCACAATGGGCACGCCACCAGCCTGGACGCGGCGATCCGCGCCCATGGCGGAGAGGCAGCCTCGGTGACCCGGGCTTATCTGGGAAAGCCCGAGGCCGCGCGCGCCGCGCTGATTGCGTTTCTCGAGAACCTGATCATCATCGATCTCGATCCTGAAGCCGCGCATTGAAGCGCTGCTTTAGACGAATTCGCTGACGTCGCGCCCTGCCAGTGTCTCGATCAGGCCCCAGGTTTGGGGGCCTATGATGCCATCGACAACCTGATCGTTGTCGCGCTGGAACTCCATGACCATACGCCGGGTCGCAGGGCCAAAATCGCCGTCGAGGTGCAGGTGGTAGCCAAGCGCACGCAGCGCGTTCTGCAACACCATGACCTCGTCGCCCTTGGCCCCGATCCGCAGAACCGTGTCATCTGGCGCGACTGTCTTCGAGCCGCCATGTTTGGCATAGGCCCTGGCCATGAGTTCGGAGTATTTGTCGACCTGGCCGGGGCCGTTATAGCGCCGTGCAAAGCCGCGCCAGTCATGCCGGGCAAGCTCGTCCATGAGGCCGGCCTTCTCGACGAAACGCACCATGACACGGACCTGACCGGCAACGCTGGACATCGCCTCCTCGGCAAGTGCCTTGGCGCTGCCGTAACCCAGCCATTCCGCATTCTCGCCCAGCACCTGACCAATGCCCCAGGAACAGGCCGCATAGGCAGCATCCTCATGGATCTCCTTGGCACGCTCCAACTGCGAATAGCGCGCGGGCTGGCCCTTTTTGTACGGAAGGTCGCCCCACCGTTTGCGGGCGAGATTGCGCTTGACCGCCTCGGCCCGCAATTCGGGCGGCAGGCAGCGGTAGAAGACGTGATACTCGAACAGGATCAGTGGCAGACGCTTGTCATTGACGGTGGTGTAGGCCCTGCCACCGCTTTCGACTTCGGTCACAGCGATCAGCGCTTCAGGCTCGATCCCCTTTTCTTCGGCCACAGTTCTGATCTGTGCAATCACCTCTGCATCGAATGCCATGTCCCAATTCCTTTCGGTCATCAGCCCCACCTGCGTCCCGAAAATGCGAAACGCCGCCCCGGCATTGTACCGGAGCGGCGTGGATGTTGACAACTTTTAGTAGAGCGCGCGCTTGGACGCTCCCGCGGGCAACTGTCAGGCGTTGCCTTTTGCCAGCAGATCGCGGATCTCGCCCAGCAGCTTTTCTTCGCCTGTGGGCTCGGGATCTGGCGTCGGAGCTTCTTCCTCGGCCTTCTTCAAGCTGTTCACGCCCTTGATGATCAGGAACAGTACCCAGGCTACGATCAGGAACGCAATCAGAGCATTGATGAAGTTACCATACGTGATCACTGCCAGGCCATCTTCCTTGGCCTTTGCGGCGGACATCACGTCCTGACCAGACAGGTTGATGAACAGATTCGAGAAATCGACCCCACCCGTGAACAGGCCGATGATCGGGTTGATGATGTCGTTGACGAAGCTTGTGACGATGCTGGTGAAAGCTGCACCGATGACGATACCAACACCCATGTCGACGACATTGCCTTTGATGGCAAATTCTTTGAATTCCTTGAGCACGTGTTCTCCTCCGTTTGAAGCACCCCGGGGAGCGGTTAACGAAAATTGTTACTAAATGCAAAATACTTCACAGCCGTGATCTTCTGGCAATATTCACGGGGTTGTCCCGCGGCGGGATATGCCCCGTTCCGCCCAAGTATAGTGCGCGAATGTGTGCTGCGCTTTGCGTCAACGCCATGTCACGCGGCTTGCCGCAGTTCCTGTTTTGGCCAGTGCTCTGGTCAGAGAGGTTCAGCCACGCAGGCTCGCGCCTGTGGCCTTGCTGACTGCACTCACGATCTTGGCACCTACGGCTTCAATCTGTTCATCCGTCAGCGTCTCGACCTTGGGTTGGAGCCTGACCGAGATGGCGATGGATTTCTTGCCCTCGCCAAGCTGCTCGACGGCTTTCTTCCCTTCGAAAAGGTCGAAGACCGAGACGCCTGCGATCAGCGCCTTGTCCGCGCCTGCCGCGGCACGGGAAATGGCAGCAGTCTCGACATCCGCGTCGACAACAAATGCAAAGTCACGGTCCACGGATTGCAGAGCATTCAGCGTAAGTGCAGGTCGCGCCGTGCCCTTCCGCTTGGCGGGGGGCAGAGCCTCAAGGTAGATCTCGACACCCATCACAGGGCCGCGCAGGTCCATGGCCTGCACGACCTTTGGGTGAAGCTCTCCAAATGCAGCCAGAGGGTTCTTCGGCCCGAGTTTCAGCAGCGCTGATCGGCCCGGATGGAACCAACACGGCGCCTCACGGGCGACCATCAAGCGATCAACAGGTGCGCCGAGCGCGGCCAGGACCGCCTCGGCATCCGCTTTCGCGTCCATCATGTCCGCTGGCCGACGGGTGCCGGCCCAATGGCGTGCACCACTGGCACCGACCCGCACCGCGCAAGCCAATGCGGCCTGTTCGCCCGGCTCTGGCCCGTTGTATCCAGCACCGATCTCGAAGAGCCCGAAATCCGTTGTCCCAAGCGCCTGATTCTTTGCTGCGGCCGCCAGTAGACCTGGCAGGGCCGAGGGACGCATATGGGACATCTCGGACGAGATTGGATTGTCCAGACGCATTTCCGGCCCGCCACCACCGAACAGAACGGCATGCTCTTCAGCGATGAAGGAATAGGTGACACATTCGTTGAGCCCCAGAGCGGCAAGCGTTCGCCGCGCGTCCCGCTCCCGTGTCTGAAGCGGCGTCAGCGTCTTGCGCCCGACGCCCGAGGGACGGGGCAGGGGTTGTGAGACGAGCTTGGTCAGCGAGGCCACGCGGGCGATTTCTTCGACCAGATCCGCCTCGCCATGCACATCCGGGCGCCAGGACGGAACCCAGACCTCCAGCGTATCGCCGGTGCCGGTTGCGGAGAAGCCCAGTTCAGCGAGAATCCGCACTTGTTCTTCGCGCGGCACGTCCATGCCAACCAGTTCGGCCGTCCGCGCCACGCGTAACTGATAGGACCGGGCGGTGTTCGGAACCTCGCCTGCCGTGATCATCTCGGATGGCTCACCGCCGCAGAGATCCAGGATCATCCTCGTGCCGGCTTCGACACCCGGTGCACAGCTTTCCGGGTCGATCCCGCGTTCAAAGCGATACCGTGCGTCCGAGTTGATCTTCAGCTTTCGCCCCGTCGATGCCGTCGTGGCCGGGTCCCAATAGGCGCTTTCAATGAAGACGTTTACCGTATCCTCCTGACAGCCCGTGGGGGCGCCGCCCATGACGCCCGCGATGGCCTCTGGCCCTTGATCATCCGAGATCATGATCATGTCCGGAGTGAAACTGTATTCCTTGTCATCAAGCGCCATAAGCTTCGAGCCGTCCTCGGCCCAATGCACGCGCAAACCGCCACCCTGCACCTTGTCCGCATCAAAGACGTGCAGAGGGCGGTTCAGGTCATAGGTCAGAAAATTGGTCACATCGACGAGCTTGGAGATCGGGCGCAAGCCAATGGCACGCAGGCGCTGTTGCAGCCATGCAGGCGAAGGTCCGTTCTTCACGCCCCTTATCAGTCTGCCGCAGAAGACCGGCGCCTTGGGCAGCACGTCTGCGTCGATGGTGACCGTCAGAGGGCAGGGGAAGCTGCCTGCGATGGGCGCGACAGCAGGGGTGATCACTTTGCCAAGGCCACGCGCGGCCAGATCCCGGGCGACACCGGCCACTCCCAACGCATCGGGGCGGTTCGGCGTGATGGCGATTTCGATGACTGGATCATTTGCACCCACATAGTCGATGTAGCGCATGCCCATGGGCGCGTCTTCGGGCAGATCGATGATGCCGTCATGGTCGTCGGAAAGCTCCAACTCGCGCTCCGAGCACAGCATGCCGTTCGATTCGACACCGCGGATCACGCCGGGCTTCAGGTCAACACCAGTGCCTGGCACATGCGTGCCGGGCGCCGCGAAGACGCCAACCAGTCCGGTACGTGCGTTGGGCGCGCCGCAGACGACCTGAACTTCCTCCGAGGGCTGGTCAGGACCATTGGGCCACGCCTCGACCCGACAGAGCCTAAGCCGGTCGGCATCGGGATGCTGCACCGCCTCGATCACGCGGCAGATGGTGAATGCGCCCAGGCGATCGGCTGGATCTTCGAGCCCTTCAAGCTCCAGACCCAGATCCGTCAACGCATCGCAGATCTCGGGCAGTGTTGCCTCGGTCTCAAGATGCTCTTTCAGCCAGGAAAGCGTGAATTTCATGGGGTCACCCTGCGCGTCATCGTTGTTTCGGCGGTGCTTAGCGGAAAAGCTCGGCGCCCGGAAGGGGGCGCGGGCAGGCAGTGCATGCGAATTGTTTCAAGGCTTACGAAAGCGTGAACACGCAGAACGGGAAAATCGGTGTGGGCCTACTATCTGTTTCTCAGCAAGACTGGTCGGAGGTTTCTGATGAAGACGCTGATTATGGTTCTGGTTGCAGGTGCGCTTACAACGACCATGGCGCAGGCGCAGTCTGATGAGTTCCAAGGCATCGCTGGCGAGTTGCCTTCGGTCGGGGCGCCAGATCAGGAAGCAGGCAGCCGGACAACAGGCTTTTCATTCCGAATTGACCGTGGTCGCAATCGCGAGCTTGAGAAGGCCACCGGCGTGATCCCCGCCAGTCAGAGCCAGTTCTACCGCCCAAGCATCCTGACAGGTCAGCGCTCTCGTCGGACTGACGGGACGGGCATCACGATTTTCAACAAGCTGCTGGATATCGACTGAGTTTCCCCTGACCAGCGTTCCCCCCTCGTTCGCTGGTCACCCAGACCCCGGCCGCCTCTCCCCCACCCCGCGGCCGGGGTCGACTTTTCCAGAACGTAAGTCTTTGGAGTTTGGCGCGTTGGGCCCGGTCAAGTTGGGTCGGCCATCAGTGTGCTGGTTGATCGACTTCACGTACATACGCGTGCCATACGCTTGCGTTACAGATGCCATACGCTTGCCATACGGGGGCGACCCCGGCGGCATCGGGTTCAAAGCGCGCTTGACGCGGTCAGTGCCCAGCGCCTTGTTGCGCGTGTCGAACCACCACCGAACGACGATTGGTCTATCGTGCGCTGGACCAGTTTTGTACCTGTCTTTCTGCAATGCACATGCCGGGTATCAGACAACAATTGGCCTGCACACTGGAAGTCTTCGCAATGGCTCGCAATCTCGCCGCGCGGCTTGCAACTCAGTCGCTATGCGCTCAGCCCGCCATGTACCGTGGGCAGGTCCAGCGCCCTGAAGCCGTAGTGTCGTAACCATCTGAGATCGCTGTCAAAGAACGCCCTGAGATCCGGGATGCCGTATTTCAGCATGGCGATGCGGTCGATGCCCATGCCGAAGGCAAAGCCCTGATAGATCTGGGGGTCTATGCCGCCGTTTGTCAGCACTTTCGGGTGGACCATGCCGGAGCCGAGGATTTCCAGCCAGTCATCGCCCTCGCCCAGCTTCAGCTGTCCGCCCGCCCAGGAACAGCGGATATCGACCTCCGCTGAAGGTTCCGTGAACGGGAAATGCGACGCGCGGAAACGCAGCTCGACCCCGTCGACTTCGAAGAAAGCCTTGCAGAACTCCTCCAGCGTCCATTTCAGCATCGCCATGTTGATGCCCTTGTCGATGACAAGTCCCTCGACCTGATGGAACATTGGCGTGTGTGTCTGGTCATAGTCCGACCGGTAGACCCGGCCGGGTGCGATGATGCGGCAGGGCGCGCCGTGTTTCTCCATATACCGGATCTGCACGGGGCTGGTGTGCGTGCGCAGGACGTTGCGTGTGCCGTCTGCGCGGGCAGCCATGTAGAACGTGTCCATCTCGGTCCGTGCGGGGTGTTCCGCAGGGATGTTCAACGCGTCGAAATTGTACCAATCGCTGTCGATCTGCGGACCTTCCGCAACGGTAAAACCCATATCAGCGAATATTGCGGTTAACTCGTCGGTAACCTGGCTAATAGGATGAACAGTTCCAGTATTTGCGGGCCGCGTAGGGAGTGTTACGTCTAGCCATTCCGATTTCAGGCGCTCTTCCAGCGCGCTGTCTGCCAAAGATGCTTTGCGAGCACCTACCGCAGAGTTGATCTCGTCTTTCAGAGCGTTGAATGCGGGGCCTGCAGTCTGGCGTTCTTCAGGCGTCATCTTGCCAAGTTCGCGCATCATTAGCGCAACTTCGCCCTTCTTGCCGAGTGCAGCCACGCGCACGGCCTCGATCGCCGCCTCGTCCGCGGCCGCTGACACCTGTTCGAGATACTTTGCCCGGATGGGCCCAAGGTCCTGCATGGATTTTCCTCCGCCTGCGAGCGCGGGGATACCATGGGCAGACGGGAATTCAAGGGACAACGAAGCGCGCAATCTCGGCCAGGCGGTCTGGCAGTTTTACGCCCTTGGGCGCAACTGCGTCTACATTCTTGCCTGTGATTGCCCGAGCTAACACCAGCGCACTGAGCCAAGCGCCAGATATATTGGCATGATAGCCGTCTGCGGCATAGAGATCGATATCATCCGCCAATAGCCAAGCTCTTCCAACTGGCGCAATCCGGTATCGTTCATCTGACGTCTCGGATCCCATTGCGTTCGCAAGATGGGCTTCAGTTTGTTCGACCATATCGACCGCACTGCGTGGCATGCCCGGTTGACGATAGAGTTGATGATCCGCGCGGCGCGGCCATGTCGCGAAAAGGGTGGTGTTGACTGCCAAGTCATTGAAGCGGCGGATTGCGGCAAGCGATTGTGTGCGTTTCACGTGGGTTAGTGCTGATGTAGAATGGTCCTGAAGTACAAGAATACCAAAGTGTTGCGAGTCCCTGCGCGCCAGCCCCAGAGCAGCTTGCGGATCTTTTCGATCGGCCAGATACGCACCGTTCCGTGCAAACGTTTCGATATTGAAGCTGAAGCTGTCAAACCAGACAGAGTCCAGCAAACGCCGGACCATCTCGGGCACGTTGTGCTGCAATGTGAAAGAGTTTCCGACAAAGCCGATGCGGATATGCGTCGCGCTTGTCGACCCCGGAGTTGCAGTCAGGGCGGCGGCACCTGCCAGCAGATGCCGCCGGGTCAGCATCAATCCATGCTTTCCAATTCGTCGATCATGCTGGCGATCAGCGACAGGCCTTTGTCCCAGAACGCGGGGTCGGACGCGTCCAGTCCAAAGGGTGCGAGCAGTTCCTTGTGGTGGAGGGTGCCGCCCGCGGCGAGCATCTCGAAGTATTTGTCCTGAAAGCCGGGGTCTCCCTGCTCGTAAACGGCATAAAGCGCGTTCACCAGCCCATCGCCGAACGCATACGCATAGACGTAGAACGGCGAGTGGATGAAGTGTGGGATATAGGCCCAGAACGTGCTGTATTCCTCGGGCAAATGCACCGAGGGACCAAGGCTTTCGGTCTGTACAGCCATCCAGATCTCACCGATCTGCGCAGAAGTCAGCTCGCCCTCGCGTCGGGCTGCATGGATGCGGCGTTCGAATTCGTAGAAGGCGATCTGGCACACGACCGTGTTGATCATGTCCTCCACCTTGCCCGCCAGCATCGTCTTGCGGGTGCGCGTGTCTGGCGCGGCGTCCAGCATCTTGCGGAAGGTGAGCATCTCGCCAAACACACTGGCGGTCTCGGCCAGCGTCAGCGGCGTGCGTGACAACAACTCTCCCTGACCGGCTGCGAGCCGCTGGTGCACGCCATGGCCCAGTTCATGCGCCAGGGTCATCACGTCGCGTGGCTTGCCGAGATAATTCAGCATCACGTAAGGGTGCACATCCGTCACGGTCGGATGCGCAAACGCACCAGGAGCCTTGCCCGGCTTCACGCCCGCATCGATCCAGCCTCGATCAAAGAACGGCTCGGCCCGTTCGGCCATCTTCGGCGCGAACCCTGCATAGGCGTCGAGTACCGTCTTCCGCGCGTCAGTCCACGTTACCGTCCGGTCATCCGAGTCAGGCAGAGGGGCGTTGCGATCCCAGTATTCGAGCCGTTCCAGTCCCAGCCACTTCGCTTTCATGGCGTAGTATCGGTGCGAGAGGCGGGGTGAGGCGGCCTGCACGGCCTCGCGAAGCGCGTCCACCACCTCGGCCTCTACCTGGTTCGCCATATGGCGACCGGCATCGGGGGTCGGCAGATTGCGCCAGCGGTCCTCTACTTCCTTCTCCTTCGCGAGCGTATTGGTGATCCTTGAGAACAATGCGATGTTCTTGCCAAGCACCCCGGCAACTGCGCGGCCACCGGCTTCGCGTTTGCCCCGGTCGGTGTCCGAGAGCAGGTTCAGCGTGGCCTCCAGCCCCATGGGGGCATCGAAGCCTTCGACATCGAACTCCAACCCCGCCATGGTCTCGTCGAAAAGCCGGTTCCATGCGGAGGCTCCCACAACCGATTGGTCATGCAGGAACTTCTCCAGCTCGTCCGAGAGCTGATAGGGAGCCATCGCGCGCAACCGGTCGAGCCATGGCTTGTAGCGGCGCAAGGCAGCAGACTCGTCGAAGCGCTTCGCAACATGATCTTCCGGCAGTTTATTCAACTCCAGGCCAAAGAAGACCATCGGGTTCGTCAGATCGGTGACCTTGCCTTGCATGTCGCCCATGAACTTGGCGCGTTCAGGGTCTTGCGTGTTCTGCTGATAGAGCAGCCCCGCAAAGGACATGATCCGCCCCAACACCCGGTCTATATCCTCGTAGGCGCGGATCGCAGTCGCAAGCCCGTCACCGTCCAGATCCGCGAGTTTGCCTTCGTAGGTTGTCGCGAACGCCTGGCACGCTTCGGTCATCTGCGTCAGATCACGGGCCAGTTCTTCGGCATCCATCCCGGCATAAAGGTCATCGAGGTTCCATTCCGGCAGGTCGCCGAGCGCAGCGGATGCAGCATCGGCGGTATCTCGCACGGGCACATGATCAAGGGCGAGGCGGGGAAGTAACATGAGTTGGCTCCATGGATCGGGTTGTGCGGCAGAGGTGAGGCTGGTCCACGCCTCTTTCTAGGAAAGATTTGCGGACAGCGCCCTGAGGAATTTGTCGCGCTTGTCGTGCGGCAGGACTCAGAGGTCGATTGTGCCGCCTTCTGCCTCGGGTTTATCCGGTTCCGGGGCGCGATAGTCCGGGGCATCAGAGCGCCTGCGTATGATGATGTCGCCATTCGACAGCACTTCTGGCAGGTCATAGTGGCGCGGATCATCAATTGCACTGAAGGCGCCGAGGAACTTCATTGTCTCATCCAGCGCGTCGTCCAGAGCAGGCTTCATTTCGTCCAAGAGACCACGCAGGGTTTCTTGCAACCTGTCTTCCATCGTGGATGTCTCGTCTGCCGCGACAGGCGTTGCAGATAGAAGTGTTGCAATCAGAATTGCGTGCAGGGTGCGCATCAGTGCCTCCTTTGCTCCCAATGATGTGGGGATTGCAGTCAGTACTGCAAGGCACAAACGAAAACCGCCCCGCGATTTTCAGCGCGGGGCGGCCTGATTAGGTCAGTATTCTCGAATTACTTCGAGAGACCGATTTCAACACGGCGGTTGAGTGGTTCACGCACGTTGTCGTTCGTGGCACGAGCCAAGTCAGCCTCACCGCGGCCGGCAAGTGTCATGCCGCCAGCAGGAATGCCACGCTGTACCAGGGCATTGGCCACGCGGCGCGCACGACGCTCGGACAGACCCTGGTTGTAGTTAGCCGAACCGACGGTGTCGGCGTGGCCAACGATCGACAATGCGGTCGCGCCCATGCCTTGGACTGCAGACACCACTTCATCCAGCGTCGCGCGTGCACGATCTGTCAGGTTGGTGCGGTTGAAGCCGAAGTAGACGATAAAGTTGCCTGTCGGTGCAACACCGGCACAAGCTTGGAGAGCTTCGTCAAGCAGAGCGCGTGCATCAGCGGGTGTGATGCAGAACGCGTCACCGCCACGGAGAGCTTCAAGGTACTGATCCCACATTGCCTGTGCGCGTGCACATTCGGCGGGACGTGCGCCCTTGTTCTCCGAAATCGCTGCGACGACCTGCTGGTAGAGACCGGTAGCATCACCACCGACGCCCAGCTGCTCTGGCGCCCATGGAGCTGGTTCTACACCCGATTCTGCTTGCTTAGCCTTGGCGATGTAAGCAGTCGAGTTCCGCCAGCGTACGTCGCGGAATGCCGCGCGACGACCGACTTCAGTATATTCTTTGGCAAGCGCGCCAGTGAAGCCAGCGCCTCCATGGTCAGCCTTCAGGTAGCGCTCGGCGCCGAATGTCGCACCAAGCGACGAACCTGGCAGCTGATTGCATGCTGCAAGGGCCACCGCCGCTGTGCCCAGCATCAAACGAGTTACAATCATCATCCCTCTCTCCGTTTTCTCGGATGGACTGCGTTTTACACATGCCCAAAGTTGCCTGTACCGGCCGAAGCCAATTTGCACAATTCCTCTCGCACGAAAGTGCCGAAACCTCAATCGAGTGAACGGGAAAACTGCATACAAGAACGTACTTTATCGGCGCCGGTGCACATTAACAACACTCTTCGTATCGGTTTTCGTCTGTTTGGTTGCGAGTTGAATAAATTGCACAGTTTCGCCGGTGACGAAAAATCAACCTCAATGACGTTAGGTGACCGCTGTTTGTGTATGATTGTGTGGAAATTACGAGATGTCAGCGCGTATCCTAGTCGTGGATGATGACCCGCAGCAGCGTCGGTATGTCTCGGCGATTCTGCAGGCTGCCGGCCATGACGTGACTGTTCTCGACGGCGGAGCAGGTGTTGTAGACGTGCTGAAGGGAACGGTGCCGACGCACAATCTAGTGCTGCTTGATCTGCAAATGCCGGGCATGGACGGCATTGCGGTTTTGCAGGAGATGCAGAAGGCCGAGCTACGTCAACCTGTGCTGGTGCTGACTGCGGACGGCTCTATCAGTCGGGCGGTAGAGGCCATGCGGGCCGGTGCAAGCGATTTTCTAATAAAACCTGCCGGCCCGGAGCGGCTGGAAGTCTCAATACGCAATGCTTTGGCCATGTCTGACCTTACTTCCGAAGTGCGCAGGCTCTCGAAGGCCGAGGAAAATCGCTTGTCGTTTGACGATCTGGTTGCGGTCGCGGCGCCCACGCGCGAGGCCATTTCCATGGCCAAACGAGGTGCGCGTTCGGATATTCCGGTTCTGATCGAAGGCGATTCTGGCACCGGGAAAGAGATCTTTGCCAGAGCCATGCATGGCTCCAGTGAGCGATCTGGCGAACCGTTTGTTGCGGTAAATTGCGGTGCACTGCCTGCACAACTGGTTGAGTCGATCCTGTTTGGGCACGAAAAGGGAGCGTTCACAGGAGCAACTTCAAAACGCGCCGGGCTTTTCCAAGAGGCAACGGGTGGTACGCTGTTTCTCGATGAAGTGGGCGAGTTGCCGCTGGAGGCACAAGTCAAACTGCTACGCGCGATCCAGACTGGCGAAGTGGATCCCGTCGGTGCCACGCAGCCGGTGAAAGTGGATATCCGAATCATTTCGGCTACAAACCGTGACCTGAAGCAGATGATCGCGGACGGGACATTCCGCGAAGATCTCTACTACCGCCTGAGTGTCTTTCCGCTACAGTTGCCATCTCTGCGGGAACGCAAGGAAGATCTGCCCGGCCTGAGTCGCATGTTCCTGAAACGCTTTGCCGCGGCTGAAGGGATTCCTGTCGAAGGCTTCACGCAATCCGCGATCGAGGCGATTGCCCGCGCGCCGTGGCCAGGAAACGTTCGGCAACTGGAAAACACGATACACAGGGCTGTTGTCATGGCAGACAGCCATCTGGTCAAAGCGTCCGATCTGCATGGTCTGGGGGCAGCAGAAGTTGCGATTAGCGTGGCTGTGAACCCCGCTGCGGGACGTGTTGACGAGGAAAGTGCAGTTGATCCATTCCTCCGCGATGATGGCCACGTGAAACGCTTGCTCGAGATTGAGGCGGAGGCCATTTCCAGGGCGCTGTCGGTCTATCGAGGACGGATGAGCGAGACGGCGCGGCGGTTGGGTATCGGCCGCTCGACGCTGTACCGCAAGATTGACGAGTTACAGATCGACAAATACGGAATGCACTGAGCAGTTAGCCGGTTGTCAGGTCCACGCTGACAGGAAAGTGGTCCGAGGCGTCGAGCAAGGCGTCGCGCAAGGCGATGTTCATAAAGCATTCCTCGTCGTCAAACGGATGCCATATGCGCCATTCGGGTGCCGTTCGCGCGGCAAAATCAGGGCTTAGCATAACGAAATCGATGAGTGCATTCAGGAAGTTCCGGCTGTCCCGGTTGTAGAATCGTGCTGTGGAAGGCCTCGCGCCATATGGGGTCATGCGTCGCCGCGTATAGGGATTGCGCAGCAGGCGTGCGGTTTCGCCGGGATCACCCATGACAACTTCGACACCGGACCTGCCAAATACACGCTCGTATTTGTCCTGTCCCGGTCCGTCGTTGAAATCGCCGAGGACAACCAGATGCTCGTCGCGGTCCAAGTGTCCCTCGACGCGTTCGCGCAACCAAGCACATTGGGCAAGCTGTTTGCGGCGGTTCAGAAGCGAAATCCGAGCCGCATCCTCCTTGTCGCGCGCGCCATGCGGTGCCTTGGACTTGGCATGAACGCCGATCAGCCGAAGATCCAGCCCGGCGCCGAGCCACTTCAACGCTGTCTCAAGGGGCGGCTTCGAGAACCTGTGCAGGTCGATATCGCCATCCCCATCCAAATCCAGCGGATAGTCTTGATCAAAGCGGGGGGCTTCTTTGTCGCGCAGACCTTGGATTGCGTCAGCAGGGTCCAGCTCGCCGCCCATCGGGTCGTGCCGGGCGGAGACAACATCCGGGTCGTAGAGAAGTGCGATCTCCTGTTCGGTCTCGCTTTCCAACCCGGTCAGTGCCTTGCATTGGCGCAGGCTAGCCGCTGCTGCGAATCCCTCGAGCGCCCGAATTGCGGACCTTTTGCGCCCCGTATCCGGTGCCTCAATGATCACAAACGCGTCCGCATCCACAGCCCGCAGCACTTCGATGATCGCAGCGCTTTGTCTGCGCCGGCTCACATCATGCATTGAGGATCGGGCCAGATCGTCGATCAGCTGGTCATCATCGTCAAAGAGGTTCGTGAACCAGCAAATGTTCCAGGTTGCCAGCTTCAGACGATGGGTCATGCGCTGGCCCTGAGTTGCTATGGCAGCATGCCAAGTGCTGACATGTAAAGGTCCAGCAAGGCTTCTTCTTCCTGACGCTCTTCGCTGTCCTTCTTGCGAAGGGTTACGATCTTGCGCAGCGTCTTGGTGTCATAACCGTTTGCCTTGGCTTCGGCGTAGACTTCCTTGATCTGCTCGGCGACCTCCTTTTTCTCCTCCTCCAGGTTCTCGATACGCTCTACAATGGCCCTCAACTGGCCGGAGGCGACGCTGGTGGCGGATACGGTTTCGTCGGTCATCAAGGTCCCCTGTATTGGAATCAGGCGGCGGTTATAGGAAGGCCGGTGCGCAGGGTCGATAGCGGGATCGACAGCCCGTCCCGGCCCAGATGCAGCGGGCCATACCATTCCAATCGAGTAGCCGCCGCATAAGCTTCGGGTGGGAAGTCCGGATCTCCATCCGGCACGAAATGGTTCAGCGCAAGCTGCCTGACCCCGGCGGCAGTCGCAATTCGGCCCACATCCTCCGCACTTGTGTGACTGCGGAGAATATGTCGGCGGAGGCGCTCGTCGCCATTCGGCATGCGGTCACAAAGGGCGTGCACGCCTGGCACGAGCATAGCCTCGTGGACCAGAAGGTCCGCACCCTGCGCAAACTCAACCATCTCGTCCATGTGCGCTGTGTCCCCAGACAAAACCACGGTCTTGTCCGGTGTCTCGAAGCGCAGTGCGTAACTTTCCGAGATCGGTGGATGCGCATTGCGCATGGCGCGAACGACCAGCCCGGGTGACTGGTGGATGATGCCGGGCGCGAGCGAATGCAGGTCCAGAAGCGGCGTGAACGGGCAGCGACCCTCATCCTCGATCCGCAATGAGATGTCGAACGCCATCGAACGTTGAAAGCCTTGCCAATATTCCGCCAACCCGTGCGGTCCATACAAAGGCAAAGGGCGCGTCAGCCCCGCTGTCCATGCCGTGTGGATCAACGGCCCAAGTTCGAGATAGTGGTCCGAGTGCAGGTGCGTCACGAAGATTCGGTGCAGCTCAGTAAGCGCTATGCCCGCGTCACAGATCCCGCGTGTCACGCCCAGCCCTGCATCCACCAGCATGTTTTGGCCAGCCAACTGCAGCAAAATCGAGGTCGGCATGTTCGATCCAGGACGGATCGCGGGCCCACCCTTGACGCCCATGAGGACCAACCGGTCAGTCAAGTTCAGTGGCCTTGGTTTGACTTCGCAAAATCCGCCTTTTGCGCATCCGATGCCTCTGTCTGATGCTTCGAGCGCCATTCGTCATAAGGCATGCCATAGACAATCTCGCGCGCCTCGTCTTTCGTCAGTTCCTGCCCGGCCTCTGCCGCCGCTTCACCATACCAGCGGCTGAGGCAATTCCGGCAGAAGCCAGTGAGGTTCATCATGTCAATGTTCTGCACGTCCGTGCGCGCGCGAAGGTGATCGCGCAGACGGCGAAATGCGGCGGCTTCTAGGGCCTGGGTATCTGGATCAGCCATGCGTTTCTCCTGTTTTCAGGGTGGGTGTTGCGGGTTCCGGGTCGGCCAGCCAAAGGTCGCTGAGTGCGCCCTCGATGATCGGAGCCAGCCTTGCCGCCCACGCAATCTGATCTTCCGGTGTGGCGATCAGGTCGTTCCGAACCTCAATCAGCGCGTGTGGGATATCCCTGTCAGTGCCATGCTGCCACATGCAATCACCTGCCAACGCGCCCGAGTAGGGTTCGTTGTCACCGACAACAAGATCGCTCTCGTTCGCCAGTCGCGCCAGAAGCGGGGTAGCTAGTCGATCATCTTGATCCCAAAGCACTCCTATATGCCAGGGCCGGATCGGGCGACCTCGCAATTGCGGCGTGAACGAGTGGATCGAGATCAGCGCAGGTGCGCGGCTTGCGGCGACCTGTTCTTCCAGAGCACGGTCGATGGCGTGGTGATACGGGCGATGGAGCCTCTCTATGCGTAGCAGGGTTTCTCCTGCGTCCACGCCCCGATTGCCCGGAATGACCGACCCGTCGTAGAGTTTCATCACCAGCGTCGGGTCCTGTTCACCGCGGTTGGGGTCAATGACGAGGCGCGACCATGTCGAAAGCACCGCAGGTGCAGCGAGTAGCCGAGCCAGCTCCAGAGTGAGGCCTCTCGCACCGACATCCCAGGCAATATGCCGGGCCATATCCCCAGAGGGCAGCCCCAGCGGTTCTACCCAATCCGGGACCGCGTTCGACGCATGATCGCACACAATCACAAGCCCATCCCTGCGCCCATCTGCGGGCACCGGTGCGAATTCGATAGGGTTCTGAATCGTGGCCGCGTCCATTGAGGCTCCTGTACGGAGGAAATAGCTTTGCCTTGGCAATGGTGCAAGTCCGCAACATAATTAGCGCGGCATCAGTTGAAACCGTCACAATGGGCAGCAATAAGAACCACCCGTTTAAAGAGAAAAGGTGGGAAGCCATGCGCAGGGAACGCAACACGAAAATCGTGGCAACCGTTGGACCGGCGTCATCGACGCGCGATATGCTGAAACGGCTGTTCATGGCCGGTGTCGACGTATTTCGGCTGAATATGAGCCATGGAAGCCATGAAGATGTCCGCGAACGCCACCGGCTGATCCGTGAGATCGAGATGGAAACAGGGCGCCCCATCGGCATTCTTGTCGACCTTCAGGGACCAAAACTGCGGGTCGGACAATTCGCAGATGGATCTGCCGAGCTTGTCGAGGGTGCGAAATTTCGTTTTGACCTGACGGATGCGCCAGGGACGGTCGAGCGCGTGACATTGCCTCATCCCGAAATTTTTGCGGCATTGGAGCCGGGTGCGACGCTGCTGGTCAATGATGGCAAGATCCGGGTCAAAGTTCTCGAATGCGATCCCGAGAGCGCCGAGTGCGAGGTGCTTGTCGGGGGCACGATCTCGAACAACAAAGGTGTGAACCTGCCTGATGTGGTGCTGCCGCTGGCGGCTTTGACCGAGAAGGACCGGGCGGATCTGAAGTTTGCGCTGTCGCTGGGCGGGATCGACTGGCTGGCGCTCAGTTTCGTGCAGCGCCCGGAAGATGTCGTCGAGGCGCGCGAACTGCTGGGCGAGCATCGGGTCGGGGTCATGGTCAAGGTCGAAAAACCTGCTGCTGTCACCCGCTTCGAAGAGATCCTCGACGAAGTCGACGGGATCATGGTCGCGCGCGGTGATCTCGGTGTCGAGATGATGAGTTGGGAGTTGCCCGCCATCCAGAAGCGGATGATCCGTCGCTGCCGTCAGGCGGGCAAGCCGGTCATCGTCGCGACGCAGATGCTGGAAAGCATGATTGACAGCCCGCAACCGACCCGTGCCGAGGTCTCGGACGTTGCGACTGCAATCTATGACGGAGCTGATGCGGTTATGCTCTCCGCCGAGTCGGCAGCAGGAAAGTACCCCATCGAAGCGGTCGAAATGATGGACAACGTGGCCCGCAACGTCGAGGGCGACGCGCTCTATCGCCGTTCCATCGACGCGGGCCCCGTCATTCCTCGCCAGTCGGTCTCGGACGCCATCACTGCGGCTGCCCGCGAAGTCGCCGAGTCGACTGACGTCAAGGCGATCTGCTGTTTCACGCATTCCGGCACCACGGCGCTGCTGGCTTCGCGCGAACGCCCGACTGTGCCAATCCTCGCATTGACGCCGATTGCGGCGACTGCCCGCCGTCTCAGTCTTGCCTGGGGTCTGCATTGCGCGCTCACGCCCGAGGTCGAGCGCTTCAAGCTGGCCGTGGTACAGGCAGCGCGCGTTGTCCGTGAGGATGGGTTCGCGACTGAGGAAGACAAGATCATCGTCACTGCCGGCGTGCCGTTCAACATGCCGGGTTCGACGAACATCCTGCGGGTTGCTCCGGTCGACGAGCGTCTGATCTTTGACGGTGGGCAGGAATAGCCCAGGGCCAGTCGGTATCTAGGCAGTCTCGCCTGAGGGCGGTCCAATGCGGGGTAGCGACAGTGCTGTTGCCAACCCCGCAGCGCCCATGACCGCCAGGGTAATGAAGGCAGGGCTATAGCTTCCTGTGGTGTCGAACACCCATCCCGCCAGAAGCGGCCCGACCGCTCCGCCGATGGTTCCGCAGAACAATACCACGCCGAATATTGCCCCATGCGCGCGTAACCCGAAGAACTCGGCCACAGTCGGCGAGACGACCGTGAAGAAACCGCCATGCGCAAAGCCATAGAGTGCGATCACTGCGTACAGCGCCATCGGAGAGGTTACGACCAGCAGGGCGACGAGGCTGAGAATCAGCGGCACAAAGCAGATAACATATGCCCTCCGTCCGCCGATGCGATCTACGAATGCCCCGACCCCAATGCGCCCGGCGATGCTTGCCGCCGCCATGACGGACAGAAGTGCCGCGGCAGCACCAAGCTCCAGACCCAGGTCCGTTCCGTGCGGGACAATGTGTACCGGGATCGTCATGAGGCTGGCAAAGAACATGAACTGGACCACGCAGATGCGCCAGAAAGTGGAACTCTGACGGGCTGCGGCAAAGCTATAGCCGGGTACTGTCGCCGCGCTGCCATCAGCCGCACGTTCGGGTGGGGGGGGCGCTCGGGTCAGCAACGCTGCCGACAGCAGGACCGCGGCTGCGGCCCCTCCAAGCAGGGTCAACGCCGTCTGCCAGCCAAAGCTGAGGATCGCCCACGCGGCTAGCGGGGGCAGGGAAAACTGTCCGCAGGCTGTCCCCACCTTCACCAAAGCCGTCATCACGCCGCGCCGCTTTTCGAACCATCTCGCAATAAGCGACAGCGTCACCACATCGTGGGTGCTCATGCCCAGGGCGATCAGTGTGGCGAACAGCACCAGCAATTGCCATGGCTCGGTCACCTGGGCGATCAGCATGTACCCGGCGCCGAACAGCAAGCCCGAACAGGCCAGCACCACGCGCGGCCCCCAGCGATCCGCGACCTGCCCGGCCAGAATCGCCAGCACGCCCATCATCAGGAAAGCGATCGAGGTTGCGGATGACAGGACGACGCGCTGCCAGCCGAACTCCTCCTCGAACACATCGAACAGCAGACCAAACGTGAACATCAGGCCGATGACCGTGAACTGCGTGAGCCACGCGCCCGCGACAACAGGATATCTCTGATCCATCAGCCGGTCTCCGCTCTTCGTTCCAGTCCGGGATATAGCACCAACAAGGTTATGCCGCGAAGGACCAACAGTCCCCAGATCCCTGCCCAAAGCCCGTGATTGCCCCACTCACTGACCAACCAGCCACTGAAACTAAAATAGACTGCGGCCGAAAAGATCATCGCATTGCGCATGGCCGGACCCTCGGTCGCACCAACGAACACGCCGTCCATCTGGAAGGCCAGTATCGAGACCACCGGGATCAGGATGACCCAGAAGAAATGTGCATGGGCGACCTCGCGAACTGCGTCTACATTGGTGAACAGTGCTATCAGCGGTCCCTGCAGGACAACGATCAGAATCGCCAGCACGCAGGCCAACCCGAACGCTGCAACAGTGCTGACCACCACCGACCGGCGCAGCAATGCCCGGTTGCGTGCGCCAATGGCTTGACCGACCAGTGCCTCCACCGCGATGGCAAAACCATCCAAGCCGTAGGTTGAAACGTGGAATACCTGATACATCAGCCCGTTCGCGGCCAGCACAACATCGCCCTGTTGCGAGCCCAGCCGTGTCATCCATGTAAAGCAGCCAACCAGCAGCATCGTACGAATGAAGATGTCCCGGTTCAATCGCATCAGTTTGCCGATTTCCGCCGGGTTCAGAAGCCGCGCACGTTCTGGGCGCCAGTCGGGGCAAATCACGGCCATCCGTCCACGGGCACGCCAAAGCCCGTATCCAAGCCCGGCATAGGCTGCGATGACGGTACCGAGCGCGACACCGTCGACATCCATTCCCAAGCCCAGCACGAAGAACAGGTTCAACGCGATGTTCAGTCCCGAGATGATCAGTTGCATCTCGAACAGCCGGCGCGTCTGCTCTTGCCCCGCGAACCAGCCCATCAGCGCAAAGTTCGCCAGCTCTGCAGGGGCGGCCCAGATCCGGATCGCCAGATATGTGGTGGCCAGTGACTCGGCCTCGGCACTGCCCTCGAATATCCCCATGGACATCGCGATCAGCGGAACGTGCAACGCGATTAGGGCCAGTCCAATCCCGACCGCGAGGATCAGGGCGCGCGCCAATACATTGACCAAGCGCCGCAATTCTCCTGCGCCAAGCGCCTGTGCGCCCAAAGCGCCGGCACCGAATTGCAGGAAGTTGAACACCTGAAGCAGCAGTGAGATCGCTGCGGCGCCCAAGGTGACTGCCGCCAGATAAACCTCGGACCCAAGGTTGCCTATGACTGCCGTGTCCACCGCGCCCTGCAGCGGGACTGTAGCGTTCGACAGCACCACGGGCAGAGCGATGGCAATGACGCGGGTGTAAGTAACTTGTGTGGCAGCGTGGGACATGCAGGCCTCGATACGGGGGGCCTTGGTAGCCGTCCGGACACGCGCGCGCCAGTGCTCGCGGCGGCTTGAATGGCCACCGAGCCATCACATGCTAGATTGATGCAAAAACGGAGGGATATCCATGCGCGCTTTGATATGTCTGATCGCCGCAATCGGGCTTTGGCCGTTTGCAGCAAATGCCTGCGGGCAGGACACGGATTGCAAGATCGGTGACCGCGTCTACCGCATTGCGATGCCCGAGAATGTCGAGGGGCCGATCGGCGCGCTGGTTTACAATCATGGCTATCGCGGCAGCCACAAGGGCGCGATGAAGAACAAGTCACTGATCGCCTTGGCGCATGGACAGGGTATGGCGCTGGTCTCGACCAAATCGGCCGGAGACGATTGGCTGATTCCGGGCGTACCGTCCAATCCAGACGAAGATGGCGCCGTCGAGTTTGCCTATTTTGATGCCGTGATCGAAGATCTGGTCACCCGGCACGGGATCGTTCGGGACAGGCTTGTGGCATCGGGGTTTTCTGCGGGCGGCATGATGGTCTGGAACCTCGTCTGCCATCGAGGCGATGCCTTCGCGGGCTTTGTTCCCGTCGCAGGGACGTTTTGGGAGCCGGTGCCGCAGGCATGTCCTTCTGGCGCGGTGCAAGTGGTGCACGTGCACGGCACATCGGACAAGATTGTACCCCTTACCGGCAGGCGGATTGCTCAGAGCAAACAGGGCAGCGTGTTTGATGCATTGGAGATGATCAGCCGCGTTGGCGGCTATGGCGACCGGCAACCCATGCCGGGCATCGAGGATCTGACCTGTGCCGGGCGGGCCGCGCCGGGCGGTGAGGTGCTTGGCTTTTGCACGCACCCAGGTGGACACTCGTTCAAGGCGTCATACTTATCTGCGGCTCTGGAGATCCTGAAAAATGCCGGGGCACTGCCCGATAGGGAATAATGGCTGCTGCCTTCTCGGCCCAGGCCTCGTAGACACGGGGTCCAGGGTGGAAACCATCCTCGGCCATGTCTGCGGGATCCAGCGTCGTGTCGAAAGCAAGATGTGTGACAGCCGGCGATCCTGCCGCCCAGCGTGCCAGGGCTTTGTCCATACGTTTGGCCCTTTGTCCCAGATACCACCTTAGAGGCTGTGGCAGTGCCGTGAACTTGTCCATGGGTGGCAGAGCGCAAGCGATGATCTGCTGCGCAGCGTGACCTTGCTGTAGTCGATTCACGATCTGAGCATAGCGCGTGAGCCAGCGGTCGGTTGCAACCTCGGTGGTTACATCGTTCACACCAAGGGAGATCAGGACTGTGTCGTAGGATTCGCGCGGAAGCTCAGCCAACGCGTCCAACCCGTCCTGCGTGGTCCATCCGGTCTTTGCCAGCAGCCGCCAGCGGATTTTGCTGCGCTTCGACAGCCGACGGATCAGTTGCCCCGAGAGCGCAGTTTCCTGTGTGGGAACCCCGACGCCGGCCATTGCAGAATCGCCGAGCAGCAATACCGATAGTGGTGGGCCATCTCCCTGCTCACCCTCTCGCGTACCGTCGGGTTCGGGCATCCGCAGGATGTCTCGCCGGACTTTTTTTCCCTGTGACAGCAGCACTGGCCCCATCAGAATGCGCAGAATGGCCAGCATGTCCTCAATCCGACGGTATCAGAAAGTTGCCGCGCAGCATCGCGATCGGTCTGTCGCGACTGTCCTGCCAAGCCTCCACATGGACATGGGCGACACGGCGACCTGCCTTCTGGACGCGCGCGCGGGCAAAGCTGTCCCTCGGCCGGCCCGAGCGCAGATAATCGATGGTGATGTCGATGGTCTTGGGCCAGGCCGGAAACTCACCATTCAGAACGGCGTCAGCGGGTGTGCCGCCATCCTCGAGTATGGTCCAGCAGCGGTCCCATGCCAGCTGTGTCAGGGCTGTTATTTCCAGAAATGCGCCGGTTACACCGCCATGAATTGCAGGCAGGAACGGGTTGCCGATCAGCGGCTCCTTGAACGGCAGGCGTGCCGTCAACTCGTCCCCCAGCCTGTCAAAGCTAACGCCTATGAAGCGGTTATAGGGCACCACATCAGCCATGGCGCCAAGCG
>JBGCFK010000241.1:0-11429 GCA_045106875.1 Paracoccaceae bacterium
CGATATCATTCGCACCGATTACGATCACCACGTCGGTCTGGGGAAGGTCATCGTTGATCTCCTCCATCTCCAGCACGATGTCATAGGGCACTTTTGCCTCGGCCAAAAGCACGTTCATGTGACCCGGCAGGCGTCCTGCGACTGGGTGGATGGCGAAGCGCACGGTCTTTCCAGCCTCGCGCAGCTTACGGGTCAGTTCAGAGACCGACCCCTGTGCCTGTGCAACCGCCATGCCGTAACCTGGCACGATCACCACGCTGTCCGCGTCCTGCAGAGCCGAAGCAACAGCGTCTGCAGAGGCTTCGATCATCTCGCCTTCCACAGCCTGTGCAGCAGCCTGCTCGCCGCCCCAACCGCCAAGGATAACCGACACGAAGGATCGATTCATGCCTTTACACATGATGTAGGACAGGATCGCGCCCGAAGAGCCCACCAATGCACCCGTCACGATCAGCAGATCATTGCCAAGCGTGAAACCGATGGCAGATGCAGCCCACCCGGAATACGAGTTCAGCATGGACACAACGACAGGCATGTCGGCGCCGCCGATTGCCATGATCAGGTGCCAGCCGATCAACCCCGAGATCACGGCTACCGCCAGCATGGTCCAGAGGCCAGCTCCGTTCAGATACATCAGGCCCAGCACGACACAAAGGACAAGTGCACCCAGGTTGATCTGGTGGCGGAACGGCAGGGTCAACGCGTTGGACGAGATTTTGCCCGCCAGCTTCCCATACGCCACGATCGAGCCTGTGAAAGTGATCGCGCCGATCAGGATGCCGAGGAACAGCTCGACTTTCAGGATCGAAAGCTCGACAGCGGATTTCTTGGCAATGGTCGCGGCAAAGCCTGCCAACTGGTCGACCGTGCCTGCGTCCTTGGCTGCCAAGGCTGCTGTCATCTCAAGATCGGCACTGACACCGATGAAGACCGCTGCCAGACCGACCAACGAGTGAAAACCCGCCACAAGCTCGGGCATCTGCGTCATCTGCACCTTGTTGGCGACGATGTATCCGGCAACGCCGCCGATGCCGATCATGATGGCGACCAGGCCAAAGTTGCCGACCCCGGGCGCGCCGATGGTTGCACCCACCGCCAAGGCCATGCCGATTATGCCGTACCAGATCGCGCGTTTGGCTTTCTCCTGATTGGAGAGCCCGCCCAGCGCGAGGATGAAGAGAATTGCTGCCACCACATAGGCGGCTGTCACAAGACCGATGCTCATTGTCTCAATCCCCCTCAGCTACGTTCGAACATGGCGAGCATGCGCCGTGTCACGAGGAAGCCGCCGAATATGTTCACGGATGCCATCAGGATAGACGCGCCCGCAAGGACCGTGACCACCGTAGATGAGGACCCGACCTGTAGAAGCGCGCCGACGATGATGATCGACGATATGGCGTTAGTAATGGCCATCAAAGGTGTGTGCAGCGAGTGTGCCACACCCCAGATCACGTAGAAGCCGACAAAGACAGACAACACGAACACAATGAAGTGCTGCATGAAACTGGCGGGTGCAACAGTGCCTACCAACAGCAGCAGGGCACCGCCAATGGCCAGCATCCATGCGGTCTGGTCGAGTGATCTTTTCAGTTCGGCCTGCTCGCGCGCAGATTTCTGCTCCTTGGTCTCTTCGACCTCTTTCTTCTTGGGCTGCGCCGCGATGGCCGCGATCTTGGGTGGTGGCGGAGGCCAAGTGATCTCGCCTTCGTGGCAGACCAGAGCGCCTCGGATCACGTCGTCTTCCATGTTGATGACCGGGTTGCCGTCCTTCTCGGGCGTCAGATCGTCCATCATGTGGCGGATGTTCGTGGAATAGAGCGTCGATGACTGCGTCGCCATGCGGCTTGGGAAGTCCGTGTAGCCAACAATGGTAACGCCATTGGCCGTGACAATCTTCTCATCCTTGACCGTCAGATCGCAGTTGCCACCACGTTCCGCCGCGAGGTCCACGATGACCGAGCCCGGTTTCATCATGTGGACCATGTCTTCGGTCCACAGCTTCGGTGCGGGCCGGTTCGGGATCAGTGCGGTGGTGATGACGATATCGATCTCGGGGGCAAGCTCGCGGAACTTTTCCAGCTGCTTTTCGCGGAACTCGGGCGAGGATGGCGCCGCATATCCGCCTGTCTCCGCACCGTCTGCTGCTGCTTCCTCAAACTCGAGAAACACGAATTCGGCGCCCATGCTCTCGATCTGCTCGGCCACTTCGGGGCGGACGTCGAATGCGTAGGTAATCGCACCCAACGAAGTAGAAGTTCCGATGGCGGCAAGGCCCGCAACGCCCGCGCGCACAACCCGCACCTTGGCCGGAGGCACCTTGCCCGCTGCCGTGACCTGGCCCGTGAAGAATCGGCCAAAATTGTTACCGGCTTCGATCACCGCGCGATAACCCGCGATGTTTGCCATGGAGGACAGGGCATCCATCTTCTGCGCACGGGATATCCGCGGGACCATGTCCATGGCCAGCACTGACATCTTGCGCGCGTTCATCTGCGCCAACAACTCTTCATTGGCTGCAGGCCAGACGAAAGAGATCAGCGTCTTGCCCTCGGGGGCTGCGGCAACCTCTTCGGGAGAAGGTTCGCGGACCTTGGCGATCACATCGGCCTGGGACCACAGTTCCGCAGCAGATGAAACGACCGTCACGCCTGCTGCTGCATAAGCGTCGTCGGAAATCGACGCAGCTGCACCTGCGCCTGCCTCGACGAGGCAGTCATAGCCCAGTTTCTGCAAGCGACCCGCACTCTCCGGCGTAAGCGCGACCCGCGCCTCACCAGTATATGTTTCTCGAAGTGCACCAATCTTCATGGAGCGTGTCCTCTCTGTCCCTAGTTGCGGGGTACATGTTCCGAATGGAAACGTTTTCCACTGTCGTCATAAGCGCCTGAGTGGATTCGACAAGAATTATTGTTGCGCGTGTCCCCGTCTTAGATGGCTCTGGGTCACGTCAGTTCAGAGCAGGGCATTGCAACCGATGCGCTTTTCGCGTTTCGTTGTGTCAGGTGCACCGCGCGATCGCGGTTGGTGAAGAAACGGGGCTATCGCATGGCAAAAGCTGATCCGGACCGGGTTCTGGCAGACCTTTACACACTTCGAGAGATGGGAAAGTTCAAATCTGGCGTACATCGTCCGACGCTGTCGCCCGAGGATATTCGGTCGCGGCACTGGCTTGCGGATCGGTTGAGTGAGATCGGCCACGCGCCTAAAATTGACGGTATCGCCAATGTGATGGGTCGCGCGCCGGGGTCCGGGCCAAAGCTGCTCGCAGGTTCACATATCGAAAGCCAGAACGAAGCTGGTTGGCTGGATGGGGCGCTCGGTGTGATCTATGCGCTGGAGGCCGCGCGCGCAGTGGCAGAGGACCCCGACTTGACCGCAGCCGGGGCAGGGGTCGACGTAATCGCATTCGCGGATGAGGAGGGGCATTTCTCCGGTACCTTCCTTGGCTCCGAGAGCTTTGTAGGCCAGCTATCCGAGGCGGATATTGATGCGGCGGTCGACCGCTCGGGCCGCGGATCGTTGCGCGATATGCTGACAGACGCTGGTTTCGCCGGGCGGCCCCGTCTGGCGTTGGAGCAGGATCGCTACATGGGCTTTCTTGAGGCACATATCGAGCAGGGCGATTGGCTGGAGGCCAATAACCTCTCAGTTGGGGTTGTGACGTCAATCGTCGCAATCTGGAATTTCAGGATCAGATTCGAAGGCGTGCAGAACCATGCAGGCACGACACGCATGGCAATCCGCAAGGATGCGGGAAAAGCCATGATGCAGCTTTGGCAGCGGATCGAGCAGACCTTTCCCGAGATCGCCGCCGAGCGTTCCGTCTGGACAGTGGGCCGCGTGAACCTTGAGCCCGGCGCACCCAGCATCATCCCAGGTGGTGCCGAGATGATTTTGCAGTTCCGGGATGCCGACCCCGTCGTGCTGGACCGGATGGAAGCGCAGATTCGCCAACTTGTTGACGAGGCAAATTCTGAAGGCCCGTGCCCTGTGACCATCGAGCCCTGGGGCCAAAGCACGCCTGCTGTCATGGCTTCGGACATTCAGGACGCTTTTCGTGCAGGGGCCGAGACGTTTGCACCCAATCTCTGGGCGATGATGCCATCAGGTGCAGGGCATGATGCGCAGTTGCTTGCGCAGTTCTTGCCCACGGGCATGCTGTTCGTCCCGTCGATCGGTGGGATTAGCCATCACTGGTCGGAAGATACATCCGATGCGGATATTGCTGTAGGAGCACAGGTCTATGTGGATGCGGCTGCCCGGTTGCTGCGTCAGGGCTAGTTGTTCGATCACAAAGTCTGATGGTGTGATGATTTCCCCAAATTGGAAGGAAGCGCTTTGGAACACGTTCTCCACGGCTGCATCACGACCACGCAAATCATCAGAGCTGAGATACAGCGTCGAAAGCTTCTGCCAAGGACCTGAGCGAGACGTAGGAGAGCGAGGGGACTCAGAAAACGATCTGGTGAATCGTTTTTCCGACAAACCCAAAACTGGTTCTGAAGTGGCATAAGCGCGTGTCGGGTGAGGATCGCAAGACGGGGCCGACAGAGCCTCGCTAGACAGATCTCAGCGACGAGGACGACGCAATCATTGTTGCCTTTCGACAGCATACCGCTGCCGTTTGGCGGTTGCCCGTATGCTCCGCAGCCCTCATTTCCGCATCCCACGAGATCTTCTTTGCACCGAAGCCTGCAAAGGCAGTGGATCAGCGGGCCAAGGGGCGTCAAAGACGACAAGCGCGTTAAAAGAAATTCAAGCGCTACCCTCTTGGTTGCCGTAATGGGGATATTGCGGAGCTGAGGACGGGCGAAGGCAAGCTGCACATGTTCGTCTAGATTGATCGGACATCTAATCGCCTTCATGCGCGTGGAGAAGCGAGCTTCGCCTCGAAGACTTCATGCATGCATCAAACTTCGCTCGCCGCCTCAAGACGCTCAACCGCCTGACCTGATGCGACTACATTTGCAAGATCTGAACATCCGCCCCAGATCGGTTCATCCGAAACCCGATCCACCACATGCGGGGGATGAACAACTCGCCTCGGCCGGCCCGGTCCACCGCCTCTGCCATTTACCTCGCGACACCACCTTTCGAGTCGCAAAGGCTGATTGAGCCTGTTTCAAACAGGAAGTCTACGTAGAACCGGTCGGCGAGACGGACACGGAACCCCGCCAACTCGGGTCGATACGTGACCCCTGTCCGCAAGTTGGGTGCTGAAATCAGTGCCTCGAACTTTGATTGTGGCGGTTGGAGTGATGACCGGGTAGCGATCCGTAACCCAGTGTGATGGCGATCTCGCCAGTGACTTCAGTGACCAACACGGCATTGCGAACAATGGGATCGTCTTCGCTGGTCCAGTTCGCTTTGCCGGTGATGCGCTGTTGGCCGGACTAGCTTGCCTCGGCCACGGTGCCCGTGCGTGCGAGTTGTTGTGCGTTTGCGTCGGTCTCGCAGAATGCGCCGACTGCCCACAGAAGTGCATGGCTGAGTGCATGCCTGTGCGTCGCAAAAATACGGCAAACTACGCGTTGAACAGAATTGCTGCTGGTGTCGCATTAAAGCACTGCAATCCCTTTCCGCAGACTTGGCTAGCGCGGTCCTCGGACGTTCGGATCAGTCGTCGGGGGCAACAAGCAACTCGATGCGGTCGGCGCAGAAATGGGTGTTGCCAAGCTCTACCGGACGGCCTGCCGGATCGACGTTGAGCGACCTTGTGCGCATGACGGGTGCGCCCTCTGGCAAATGGAGGTGGCGTGCAATCAGACCAGATGCGCGTTCAGCCCGAATGCGTGTCCATAAGCGTTTGTAATCCGGCAAACCAATCGCGGCCAGCGCCGTCGTGATCGAGCTTGTCTCGCGCAGCGCATCCTCCAGTCCCGGCAACCGAAGGATTGGAAACACGCCGTGCCCATGCGTGGCTGGATGCCCGTCTATGACGCCAATACTCTCCATTATCAACACAGGCGTGCGACCGGGCAGATCCAGCAGATCTGCCTCCAGTGCCGATGCTTTGACGGTCTCAAGCCTCAAAATCCGCCGCGTGCCTGCATGACCCTGCTCGGCCAGTGGTTGGGTAAAGCGGGTCCGTGCTCCCAGCCGATATGCCACGGGTCGTGACGTCACAAAAACGCCGGAACCGCGCCGCGCGTGCACCATGCCCGCGTCCCGCATCTCTCCAAGGGCACGGCGCACTGTATGGCGGTTGACCCCGAAACGCACTGCCAGCTCTGCTTCAGTTGGCAGTTTAGCGCCCGACTGAAGTCGTCCTTCCGAGATCTCCGCAGTCAACTGATCGCGGATCGTTTGCCAGATGGGGAGGCTCATTGTCGCCTTGTCATCAAATCTTTGCAGTAGGGGGGTTCCATCTGCGGCTATATATTTGTATAGTTGTCTAGTGATATAGACAAATCTGAAAGTTGTCAAATGCCCGAGCTTGAAGCGCGCAAAAATTGGATGGCAGTGTTGGCGAAGGCGGACACTGCGGCGTTGATGGCCGCCGTGGATGGGCTTGGGCCAAGGCCGGACTTCGCGTGGTTGCGTGCGCCCGAGATCGGAACCGTAATGGTGCGAGGGCGTGCAGGCGGCACGGGCGCGCCGTTCAATCTGGGCGAGATGACCGTTGCCCGTTGCACGCTCAGACTTGAGGACGGCCGGGTAGGGCTCGCGTACACCCCCTGCCGCGACCGCTGCCATGCCGAAACGGCGGCAATTTGCGATGCGCTTTTGCAAGGTCCGGAGGCCATGCGGATTCAGGCCGAAGTGATCGCACCCCTGAAGGCTGCTGCGCAGGCTGCCCGCAACACCCAGGCGGCGCGAGCTGAGGCCACCAAGGTCGATTTCTTCACCATGGTCCGGGGAGAAAGTTCATGACGCCGGAAGCATTGGAGGGTGGGTTCTCGGATCCTGCCATCGCCGCCGCAATCGTCTTCCGGGCGGTGCTGGACGCAATGTCCCGGCCCGGCCAGATAAAGCAGGTCTCGGGTGCAGTGCCGCCCGCGCCATTGGGCCGGGCTGCAGGAGCCGTTGCTTTGGCTCTTTGCGATCATGATACACCGATCTGGCTGGCTCCAGATCTGGCGACCCAAGATGTGCGGGGCTGGTTTGCCTTCCACACCGGTGCGCCAGTAGTGTCCCGCGCGCACGCCCGTTTCGCATTTGGAAGCTGGGGGGACATGGCACCTTCGACAGACTTTTCCATTGGCACACCGGAATTCCCGGACCGTTCGGCTACGCTGGTGATTGAAGTCCCGGAGTTTGGCGCCGCACACCGGCTAACGGGCCCCGGCATCAAGGATTGCATGCATCTGACTGTGCCCGATCCAGAAGTTTTCGCCGCAAAATCTGCGCTCTTTCCGCTGGGCTGGGATGCAATCCTGACCTGCGATGACGGGCTGGCTGGGCTCCCCCGCACCACCAGAGTGGAGGTCTGATATGTACGTAGCCACAAAGGGCGGAGAGCGCGCGATCGAGGCTGCGCATGACTGGCTTGCTGCCGCGCGCCGGGGCGACCCTGATGTGCCCGAGTTGTCACTGGAACAGATCTCCGAGCAGCTTTCATTCGCATGTGCACGGGTCATGGCCGAAGGTTCGCTCTACGATCCAGGCCTCGCGGCACTGGCAATCAAACAGGCGCGTGGCGATCTGATCGAGGCGATTTTTCTTGTGCGCGCCTACAGGACAACGCTGCCTCGGTTTGGTGCCGCAAACCCGATTGATACCGGCAAAATGGCGTGCATCCGCAGGATTTCTGCCACGTACAAGGACGCGCCGGGCGGGCAGGTTCTTGGGCCGACCTTTGACTATACGCACCGTTTGCTGGATTTTGCGCTGGAGGCCGAGGGTAATCAAGGTCTTGCGCGCGAGACCGCGGCGGAACCTCGGGACATGCCCCACATCACCGAGTTCCTCGATAAGGAGGGACTTATCCAGTCCGAGCCAGAAGGCGATCAAACGCCTCCTGACTTGACGCGAGAACCTCTGGAGTTCCCCGCCGCGCGACCGCTCAGATTGCAATCCCTGACGCGCGGCGACGAGGGTTTTATCCTCGGCATGGCCTACTCAACGCAGCGCGGTTATGGACGCAACCATCCATTTGTGGGTGAGCTCAGGATTGGCATGGTGGCGGTCGAGCTTGAGATCCCCGAGCTTGGGTTTGCGATCGAGATTGCCGAGATCCAACTTACGGAATGCGAGACCGTTAACCAATTCGTCGGATCCAAGACCCAACCGCCGCAGTTCACACGGGGCTATGGACTGGTCTTCGGGCAATCCGAGCGCAAGGCCATCTCTATGGCTCTGGTCGACCGCGCGCTGAGGACTGATGAGCTGGGCGAGGAAAACACCGGGTCGCCCGCGCAGGACGAAGAGTTTGTGCTTTATCACTCGGACAACATCCAGGCGACTGGCTTCGTCGAGCACATCAAGCTGCCGCACTATGTGGACTTCCAGTCCGAGTTGGAACTGATCCGGAAAATCCGTGCAGAGGCGCTGCAGGCCCAGTCCGCAATAGAGGCCGCGGAATGAGCCTAGTCGCCGCCCCCGCCGGTAAGTCCCTCAGGGGGCTCACCGCCTCCGCCATCATGATTGGCCCCGCCGGTCCGACGGACAAGCAGGAACACGACCACGACGACTACCAAGATCAAACCGATCAGCGGCAGAACAGGAATGCTCATGCGCGTATTTCCTCTCTACAGCCCGCCACCCGTATCCCCGCCACCAAAGTCGGAACGGATATCGTGCTGGTCATGCAGAACGGCTGCAGTGCCCAAAGTGGCAGCGGTCGAGGCATCAGTCTGGTTGGTCTGATCGGCTCGCTGTCTACGTCGTGTGACAAGAATCAGTGCGAGCGCAAGAAGCGCCAAGCCAACAAGCTCTGCAATGCCAATCCATTCGAAGACACCCATGACGGTCCTCCAGATGCTCCGCCCTCGCTTTCGAAGTTAGCACAATATCTGCCGATACGCGAGCCGCACCTGTTCTGGAGCCTCAAAGCATGACAAATGTTGTCTTCGATGTTGGCAATGTGCTGATCCACTGGGACGCGCGGCTGATCGTGAAAGATGATCTCGCCACGGATGCCGATATCGACGCATTCATGACCGAGATCGGGTTTGGCCCCTGGAATCTTGAACAGGACCGGGGCCGGACCTGGGACGACGCCGTGGTGCTGAAGACTGCCGAGTTTCCTCAGCATGCTCATCTCATCCAGAAGTTTCATACCAATTGGCATGACGCGGTCCCGGGGCAGATTGACGAATCCGTTCGGGCGTTGAGACTTCTGCAAGGGCAGGGCACTCCCTTGTACGCGATCACAAACTTCTCTGCCGAGAAATGGGCTGAATGCCAGAAACGGTTCAGTTTTCTGAATGATTTCATTGATGTGGTGGTCTCGGCGCATGAGCGTCTGGTGAAGCCTGATCCTGCCATCTTCCAGCTGTTCCTCTCGCGGAACGCGCTTGTGGCCGAGGACTGCCTCTTCATCGACGACAGTGCGGCGAACATCGCGACTGCCGAGAGCCTTGGCTTCGATACCATCCACTTGACCGACCCGGCCTGTATCATCGGCCAGCTGCGTGTGCGCGGAGTTCTGAAATGACCGACTACAACTTCGCCTATCTCGACGAGCAGACCAAGCGGATGATCAGACGCGCGCTGCTGAAGGCCGTGGCCATTCCGGGTTATCAGGTGCCCTTTGCGTCCCGCGAGATGCCGATGCCATACGGATGGGGTACGGGCGGCGTGCAGGTGACGGCGGCTTGCCTGGTGCCCGAGGACACACTGAAGGTGATCGACCAGGGGGCAGATGACACGACAAACGCGGTGTCGATCCGGAAGTTCTTCCAGAAGGTAGCAGGCGTTGCCGTCACCGAAGAGACTGCGGACGCCACGGTCATCCAGACCCGCCACCGCATCCCGGAACGTGCACTGACTGAGGGCCAGATCCTAGTTTATCAGGTGCCGATCCCCGAGCCCCTCAGATTCCTCGAACCCCGCGAGACCGAGACACGCAAGATGCATGCGCTTGAAGAGTACGGGCTGATGCATGTGAAGCTGTACGAGGACATCTCGCAGCATGGGCAGATCGCGACGGCCTATGCCTATCCGGTGAAGATCGAGGGGCGGTATGTGATGGATCCGTCACCGATCCCCAAGTTCGACAACCCGAAGATGGAAATGGGTGCGCTGCAACTCTTCGGGGCCGGGCGGGAACAGCGGATCTATGCGGTGCCGCCCTACACTCAGGTCGTGTCTCTCGATTTCGAGGATTACCCGTTCGAGGCCACCCGCGCCGAGAAGCCCTGTGCGATGTGCGCGGCCGAGGACAGCTATCTGGACGAGGTGATCATGGATGACGATGGTGGGCGGATGTTCGTGTGCTCGGACACGGACTATTGCCGTGAACGCCGCGATGCTGGCCACAGGGGAGCGATGGCGTCGGAGGAGGACATAATATGACACAAGGATTGCCCCAATCCATGCAAGGCAGATCGCTTGAGTTGTTCTTTATCGACGGCAGACCAGACGGCATGCTCACTGCTGAGGTGTTCAACTGGACTGGTCATGTTTTGATGACCCCCAGAACTCAGATAGCGAAAGCACTTGCCCGCGAAGAGTCGAAGCGCACGGGGGTATATCTCTTGTTGGGGGACCGCGATGGTAATCCGTTGGCCTACATTGGGGAAGCGGAGGAAGTAGGTCGGCGATTGAAGGAACATGCCGTCGCCAAAGACTGGTGGACGTCCGCTGTGCTGATAACTACCGCAGGGGACGGTCTCCATAAGGCCCACGTTAAATACCTTGAATCGCGGTTGGTGGAGATTGCTAGAGCCGTGGGAAGTATGCCGCTGGAGAATGGGAACTTGCCACCTCGGCCAAGCCTTTCGGAAGCTCATGTCGCGAACATGGAAGTATTCCTTGAGTCGTTGATACTTGTACTGCCCGCGCTGCGGATAGATATGCTTCTCAACAAACGCCGTTCTAACAAATCTGATCAACCAACCGCTGACGAAGCGCCGCTGCCGACCTTCGAGCTCACAAATAGGAAGCATGGCATCCAAGCAACCGCTGTTCTCGAAGGTGGAGAGTTTGTGGTCCGGAAAGGCTCTCTGGCGCGAGCGAATTGGCAAGGCAGTACGCAAGAGAAGTCGCACTATTTCAAATTGCATCAGGAGCTTGTCGAGACTGGCGTGCTTACGCTGAACGGTGACAAGCGCGTCTTTGAGACGAACTACGCTTTCTCTAGCACAAGTGCCGCAGGAGCAGTCGTAAATGGCCGTTCGACCCGTGGTCCAACTGAATGGAAGCTACAAGGCACATCGCTGACCTATAAGGATTGGGAAGCTGAACAGCTTTCTGCGCAGGAGATCCGTTCATGACACCACTCCTCCAAGTCTGCGATCTGAGCAAAACCTACGGCAAGCGCA
>JBGCFK010000242.1:0-5493 GCA_045106875.1 Paracoccaceae bacterium
GCTTCAACAGCTGCATCGGGGCTACCAGAGGCCTGCAGAGCCTCTCCCCGGCCTATCATTGCGCTCAGGGCTTCGGGCGCGTCCGCCGGGATCGCCTCGTAAGCGGCAATCGCCTGCTCGAACTGGCCCGTCGCGTCAAAAATCTGCGCCAGCAACAACTGAGCATCCGTCAGGTCTGGATTGAGGAATGCCGCCAGCTGTGCATAAGCCAATGAAACGGACCGATTCTGACCGCGTGCCAGCAAACGTGCAACGCCGTAGAGCACATCCGCTGCACCCTCCGTGGAGCTTTTGATCGTCGGCCCCGGCACGGCTCCGTTTGAAATCTCCAATGCAACACGTTCGAGCGCAGCGTCACCAAATGTACCGGCAAGCCGGTTCTCTATCAGATTGACCGCGCTATCGGACTTACCGAGCCGGGCCAGCGCGCTTGCATGCGCCTCGACCAGACCGAGCGATCCGCCATCAGACATATTGGACGCGCGTTCAAATGCAGCAACAGCTCCTGCATCGTCGCCGAACGCAGCCAACATCATGCCCAGATGGGTGGCACCAACAATCTGACCCGGGCGCCCATTTGCTTCGGACGTTTCGATCCGTTTGAGCGCAGCAATTGCGGTATCGGCATCATCGTCAGCGAACGCCGCCCACGCCGACACAACCTGTCCCACAAACGGCCCTTCTGCGGTCAGCAGATCGCGTACAATTTCAAGCTCGCGCTTCTGCAACGCATCCGCAGCCAAGGCCAACACGCCCAGATGATGTCCTGGGTTCAGAACCTCCTGACGTCGAGCGAGAGCGATTCCCTCACCGATATTGCCTGCAGCGAGCTGATTCAGCATCGCGCGTTCCAGCAACACCGTATTTTCGCCATCACGCGCCAAAGTTCGCGAATAAAGGCGTGCAGCCGCCGCGACATCGCCCCGACGCTCGGCTTGTTGCGCAGCCATGTACGGGCCTGCAATACCCTGAGCCGAAGCCACCAGCGGAGCAAAGAGCAGGCTGCCGACGGTGATTGAAATGGCGAACTTCTGTACAAAGCGATGCATCACGATCGGACCTTCCGGTTGCGTTTGGGCCCGTGCCCGACGGCATGTTCAACTGAGGAACATAATCACACAACGGAGCATTGCAATTTTAAAGGGCGGTTCTGTGGCAACGTTGCCATCAAGCCGTTGTGATCGTGTCACTCAACAGCCATGCCACGATGCGGGGCGCGAGCAATGACTGGCTCTTTGCCCCCACAAAAGCACCAATGTGACCGGTTGGTAGCGCCATTTGTGTCATCGGCGCATAGGGCGCAAGCCGGGCAAGTGCCAGCGCGCAGGGTGCAGGCGTAATGTGATCTCTTGTTGCAAATATGTTCAGGACCGGAAGGCGCAACGTACTTAAATCCACAGGAGTGCCCATGATTTCCAGATCCCCCTTCGCCAGTCGGTTATCCTGGTAAAGATCCACAAGCCATTCCTTTGCCAGCTTTCCAGGCAGGTCGGGTCTGTCCATCAACCAGGCCTCCATGGCCAGAAAGCTCGCCATCCCATGCGGGTCTGCGGCGGTCTCGACCATGGTCACCGTATACTTGGCCAATGTCCGCACAGGGTTAAGTTGCTGAAAGATAAGACCAATGAATTCGCCAGAGAGATTTCCTTCCATGTCAATCAGCGCGCTGATGTCTTCAGGCTCGAATGAACGGATCCAGAGGTTCATCATCCCATGCGCCGGATCTGCGTCATCGGCAAAAACATCAAAATCAAATGGGGCCACGGCAGTGATCAGTCCCGCAAGCCGGGACGCATCACGTGCCGCATGACATCCCACCAGCGTACCGCCCTGACAGATGCCGCACAGAACCACCTTCTCAACATCGCAGGCGGCGCAGGCAGCCTCAAGCAGGTCTGGGATCATCCGCCCCACATAGTGGTCCAGCCCGTGTCGTTCGTCGGTTACATCCGCATCGCCCCAGTCCACTACCAATACATCCGAACCGGCAGCCAGAAGATTGCGGACAAGCGAGCGCTCTGGGCGTAGATCAGTCATGGTCTGCCTGCCAATCAACCCGTGGCAGAGAACGATAGGCGGTAAATCAGGGTTGCGGGATGCAAGCGGATGGTAACGCCACAACGTGACTTTCCCGTCTTGCCAAACCAGATCCCTCGGCGTGTTAGCGATCTGGATCATTTGGGCGCCGAGTGCCGCAGTTGTCCGGGTCGCCGCACCACCTGCCCGACGCTGAGCCCGGAATGTGGCGCGCGCACTCTCAGGCAGCTCGGACCAAAGGCGGATACCTGCCCGCAGACCATCGCGTTGGGCTTCCAGGAAGGGTTCGGATCGCAGCGCGTTGATGAATTCGACCTCGGCAATCCCGAACCAACGGTCTCGCAAGATACGCCAATCCAATACTGCTCCGGTGCCTTGCAAAGCCTTGCGCTGAATATCAAAGGCTTTGGTCACGCGGCCGAGGGTAGTGACCACAACGTTGCGCCAGGACTGAGCGGCACGCGTGGCTTCCTCCCAGGCCGGACCCCTTTCACCTTCACTGACCTTCAGCATAGGCTCGAGCCAGCTGTCAAAAACCTGCCAGTCGGGCTCCGCGAACTCCGACGGGACGACCGCATCAGCACCAGCGGCAGCTGCCGTCCAGAACGCCTCCTGTCCGGCGCGCCAAGAGGAAAGCAATTCCTGCGGTCCCAAACCTTCGGGCATGATGTCCCTTTGCGTTTCGTCAGTGGCAACGTCGTGCCGTGCCGCCATCGCTCCGTTAACGAAATCCAAGCGAAAAATGAAGACAGGTTGAGACCGAACTGGGACCCAATCTTTGATCAGAACTGTAGAGCAAGGGGCTTGTTACAGGTTATCCAGATGTCTGATGTGGCTTTGCTGCCTGCTGTCGTGCCATCAGCTGCGTTTCGAAAGACGCATCGTAAGAATAGGCTCCAAGGTGCGCGACACCAGCACCAATATATGCCCATACCTGACCTCCCTCCATCTGACGGACCCGCGCACAGAACGAATAGTCCTCGGACAGATAGCCACCGCCCTCAAGCGGCAGGGTCGAAAAGAAGTCAAAATGCGTGTCGCCCAGACCCTGGCCCTTGAGGACCCCCGATCTCACCTTTGGGGCTACGCCCGCCTCGACCATTCTTTCCAGGAGGTCACGTCGGATGATGACGCAGCCAAAGCCCAAACCCTCGACCTCGCAAATGCCGTCGTTCACGCGCATGGAGCTTCCCGCGATCTTCACGTTGAAGTCCATCGCAAGTGCACGAGCCTCATCTTCGGAGCTTCCGGCCTTCAGTGCAGCCCCGTAACGACCAAGATCGATTTGCCGTCTGGGATAAACTGCGCCCAGCATCGGCTTGTCCGTCACCAGAAACCGCGCAATCACCGGTTGCTGTACCCGCATATCGCTGTCCAGGAATAACATGTGGGTCACACGCCGATCCCTCAGAACATGGTTCGCAAGGAAGTTCCGCGCCATAACGACATCGGCGCCATCAAAGGCAAGGTTATCGAAATCCCAACCCACGTCTCGGGCTGCCCGAGCGAACCCAATCAATGTGCTGGCATATCCCGCTGAGACCAGGTTCCCGGCGGTTGGCGTCGCAACGAGCACATAGTTGCCGGGCATCTGCAAGCTCAAAGCATCGCAGGGACGACCTGATCCGGTGGCCGGTGGCCGTCGGCAAAGGTCTTGATGTTGATGATGACCTTCTCACCCATCTCAAGCCGACCTTCCTCGGTCGCCGATGCCATATGCGGCAGCACCACTACGTTCGGGTGGCGCAGCAAACGCGGGTTGATGCCCGGCTCGTGCTCGAACACGTCAAGCCCGGCTCCGGCCAACTCGCCGGCCTCCAGCATGCGGATCATGGCGTTCTCATCAATGATCTCGCCACGCGCCGTGTTTACGAGAAATGATGTGGGTTTCATAAGTTTGAGTCGTCTCGCCGACAGCAGATGAAAGGTTGCAGGCGTATGCGGGCAGTTGACGCTGACAATATCTACGCGGGCAAGCATCTGGTCGAGACTTTCCCACCATGTCGCGTCAAACTCTGCTTCCACATCTTCATGCAACCGTCTGCGGTTATGGTAGTGCACCTGCAGTCCGAACGCACGGGCACGGCGCGCCACCGCCTGTCCAATCCGACCCATACCCAGAATTCCCAGGCGCTTGCCGCCAAGACGTTTCCCGGTGATTCCCGTCGGGCGCCAGCCATCCCAGCTTCCGGCCTGCATCAGCGCCAATCCCTCAGTCATCCGGCGTGGCACGGCAAGGATCAGCGCCATTGTCATGTCGGCGGTATCCTCAGAAAGTACATCCGGGGTGTTCGACACCAGTATCCCGCGGGACCGCGCCGTCGCGACATCGATGTGATCCACCCCGGCACCATAGTTTGCGATCAGCTTGAGGTCAGGCCCTGCCTGCGCCAGCAGTTTCTGATCGATACGGTCCGTGAGCGTGGGCACCAGCACATCTGCGCCCTGGACCGCCTGCCCCAAGGCTTCGGGCGTCATAGGCGCATCGGCCTCATTCAGAACCACGTCAAACAATTCGCGCATGCGAGTCTCAACAGGTTCGGGGAGGCGTCGGGTCACGACTACCTTAGGTCGGGCGCCGGGCATGAGTTTGCATCCTTTCGTCTGGCCTGATGACGTGATAGTGTCGAGACGTCGTCGGGGAAAGGATAAATCCTGCCTGAAGACATTCAGACCGCGCAAAGCGGCACGAGCAGGTCGGGTGGCAGACGTCACCCATAGAACAACGAGGCAGGGTATGCGCATCCTTGGGATATGCGCCGTTTTGGCCATTGTTAGCGGGGGCGTTCTTCCGTCTTCAGGTCTTGCGGAGCAACAGGCGGTCGAGACCGGACCCGTCACGAATCTACCGCTCCCCCGCTATGTCTCGCTCAGATCCTCAAAGATCAATGTCAGGCGTGGCCCCGGACTGGACTATCGCAAGGACTGGGTCTTTCGACGTACTGGCATGCCCGTACGGGTGGTGGACGAGTACGGCGACTGGCGGCGTATCGTCGACAAGGATGACGCAGGCGGCTGGGTATATCATGCCATGATCACGGGGCGCCGAACAGTGCTGATCACGGGCGATAATGTTCTGTTCCGGCAGGACCCTGCGGATACATCATCGGCAACGGCGCGGGCAGAGCATGGCGTGGTCGCGCGGCTGCGCGCCTGCGAGGCTGTCTGGTGCGAGGTCGAAGCAGAGGGATTTGAGGGATGGGTCCGCAAGCTGGATATCTGGGGCGTGGACGCAGGCGAAGAGTTCGAACGCTGAGATCGGACAAATCCAACAGTCGGCCGTCCCTTAGCCCGGTCACTATGTTGTTTCCCTTAGCGGATCGAGCGAGGCGAAGGGTTCCTGGTTGGGCGTCCGGTTCTGCTTGCCCTGCGCGGTCACGCGGATGCGCGCAGGAGTATCTTTCAAGCTCTCCAATTAGACCTATCCCGGCCTGCGGCTGGCATTTCGAGCCCATC
>JBGCFK010000243.1:0-3163 GCA_045106875.1 Paracoccaceae bacterium
CGCGAATGTCATTGGCGGAACCACGAAAACGGTCGAGTTCGAGACAAATGGCCGTTCGCGGAACTTCGCCTCACCGCCTGCAATTGTGTATAGAAATTCAAGGCAACCAGGCATGTTCTCGGGCCCGACAAACGACGTCCCGATATGTTTGGACGTACCCTTCACACAGCCATAGAGCGTATTGATATCCAACAGATAGTTGTCGGTAAGGTCCCTCGCCACCATGGGGCGCTGGAAGAAATGTACATTGTCGAGTTGTTCGACGATCCGCGCCGCATCGTAGAGATCTTGCAGTGTCGACTCGCGATAGGTGCGGTTCTCGACATCCACCACATGCACGGCAGCACCCGCAGTACCAAAATGGACCTTCGAGCCACTGAGGTGAAGGTCGTGCTTCGGGTTCTGACCACAAATCGTGATGTCCCGGGCAGCCACAGCCAGCATGTCCTCGACCATGGCGCGTGGAATGCGGATACGGCCATCATCGCCAAGAATGGCACCCGCACCAGTCAGTACGTCGATGCCCGATTGCGGGGCGTCAGCAAAGCCGATCTGCTCGCACGCATCAAGCGCCGCATGGTGAATGCGCAACACATCGGCATCCGTCAAGGGGCGGTAGGTTCCACCTGTCATCCCTGCGCGAACGGGACGAATGTCCTCGGCCAGAGGCGCCGAACGCAGCGCCTGACGCGCCGAACGGCCACCAGCGCGGCGAGACCGGCGTGGTTCGGTTTGTTCGATTGGTTGGTTCATCACGGAATCCATCTAAGAGGTTGAACGATCGGGTTCAGCCTCTTTGCGGGGATCCCCGCGCCGCACGACCGCGTGCAGCGCCGATTGTGCGCACGCCCCGTTGGGTTATGGAATTCGCAGTTTCCATTCCACCAGATTGGCGCAGATCCGCTAAACATAGCGCTCATCCGCGACAAAAAGGTCGTGTTCAGGCAGTTTTGCCCGCATATTTTGCGATCAACGCACAGGCCGCGTCGATATCTGCCTCGGTGGTGTCGAACTGTCCCACCGCCATTCGGATCACGAAACGCCCGTCCACCTGTGTCTGGGTCAGATAAATCCCGCCGTTGTTGTTCAGGGCCTCGATCAGCGCAGCCGTTGCCTCGTCGCCGCCTCTGTGTGCGAAGCTGAAGAGCCCCAGCACGGGAGGCGTGACGACCTCAAGCCCCGGTATCGCAGCAATGCAAACGGCAGCCTTCTCGGTCCAGGCCACGTGATTGCGGATCCGGGTGCGCAGGCCCTCCAGCCCATACGCTCGCAACAGGAACCACACCTTCAGCGCCCGGAAACGCCGTCCCAGCACCAGCGACCATTCGTTGAAATTGGTGACATCGTCGGAGCCGAGCGTCTGCAGGTAGTCGGGCCGCAGCCCGACTGTACGGATCAACGACGCAGGGTCACGCACGAAATGGGCCGAGCATTCGAACTGCGCACCGAGCCATTTGTGAGGGTTCACGACCACGCTGTCAGCACCATCCGCACCTTCCCAGAAATGGCGAAACTCGGGGCAAATCATGGCTGCTCCTGCCCAGGCCGCGTCGACATGACAGTACAGATCTTCATCCCGCGCGACGGCAACGATCTCGGCAACAGGGTCGATGGCATTGATGGCAGTGCCGCCCACAACGGCCACAATGCCGGCAGGCAGATACCCCGCCGCGCAGTCGGCCGCGATGGCAGCGCGCAATGCCCCCGGATCCATGCCCCGATCATCGCGCACCGGCACCTTGACCAGATTATCCTGACCGATTCCCGACAGACGCACGGCCTTGTCGATGGAAGAGTGGTTCTCGGGCGAGGCATATATCCTGAGCCGCGGCGCCCCTGACAGGCCGCCGCTGATGCCCGCCCAATCCAGCGCCCGCTCGCGCATTGTCAGGACCGCGCACATCGTGGCGGAGGATGCCGTGTCCTGCAACACACCACGAAAATCCTCAGGCAATCCGAACGCCTGACGCAGCCAGTCGACCATGGCGATCTCCATCTCGGTCGCAATGGGCGCGGTCTGCCAAAGCATGCACTGTGCTGCCATGGCGGTGGCAAGTTGATCGGCAATCATGGATGCAGGCGCGGCATTGGCCGGGAAGTAGGCGAAGAAGCGCGGGTGCTGCCAATGGGTCAGGCCATCCGGAACGATCCGGGCAAAGTCCTCGAAGATCTTTTCCATCGGCTCCGCGGCTTCGGGCGGCGCGACGGGGAAGTGATGCGCAAAATCTCCCGGCTTGACCTGAGGGCGCACCGGGCGGTCGGCAATGTTGTCGTGGTAGTCCGCAGCCCAGTCGGCGGCCCGGTGTGCCCAGTGGCGATAATCCTGCTTGTCCATCCCAAGCTCCCTCTGTCGAGGCTATGCGATGTCCGCGACCGGCAGCGTAGCCCAATTGGCGATTCCGATTGTTGACCACGTTGTGCCGGGGCGTCCTGATGGGTGCAATACTTACAGTTGTCGACAAACCGCAGCTAATGCACGCGATTGACCAATCCGTGCGCAAGCTCTATCTCCGACGCAAGAATATTTCCCTCGCATTTGAACAAAGAGGTCGCCATGAGCTTCACAGTCCAGCCCGCGCCGCCGAGCCGCCCCAACCGCTGCCAACTCTTCGGGCCCGGCTCGAAACCGGCCCTGTTCGAAAAAATGGCAGCATCCGCTGCGGATGTTGTGAACCTGGATCTCGAAGACGCTGTTGCGCCGGATGACAAGACCGAAGCGCGCAAGAACGTTATTCAGGCGATCAACGATGTCGATTGGGGCCAGAAGACCGTCAGCGTGCGGATCAACGGCCTCGACACGTCATACTGGGTGCGTGATGTCGTCGACCTGATGGAGCAGACGAATGGCAGGCTGGATCTGATCATGATCCCGAAAGCAGGCAACGCCTCGGATGTCTACGCGGTGGATGCCATCGTTTCGGCCATAGAACTGGAAAAGGGCCGTAAAAAGCGTCTGGGTCTCGAGGTGATCATCGAAACCGCTGCTGGCCTTGCGCATGTCGAGGAGATCGCCGCCTCTAGCCCCCGCATGGAAGCCATGAGCATCGGTCCGGCAGACTATGCGGCGTTCATGGGCATGCAGACCACAGCGATCGGTGGGACGCAGGAGAACTATGCGATGATGGGTGCACCCGGCGATGATCGCGCGCGCCACTTCGCCGAC
>JBGCFK010000244.1:0-3218 GCA_045106875.1 Paracoccaceae bacterium
CTGTCTGCGCTGTCTGCGCTATCAGCGCTATCAGCGCTATCAGCGCTTGAACCACCTAGAAATAATAACCCCGCCATTGGAACCTCCCTCATCTGGTATGGCTTTTGTTTGTGGAGTTATCGAACAAAGTGGGAGTGGCTGTGGTCAATTGGGTAGTGTTTGAATTCACGAAACTGTTTATGAATTCACGGTTTTTTCACGCTTTATACGCGTCAACAAATAGCGGTATTGTGCAGCCGGTTGATTTTTTCGAAGTGATTCGTAGGAAACGCGTAAACTCGGGGGTAGCGGAGTGGGGCAACTTGCGCAGGGGAATTCGTCTTATGTGCTGACGCTCAGGGTGTCGCGCACGTTAGAGGTATTCGACGGCGAAGGTTCGAAACGGGACTTTGCCCTTCAGAAATCCAAAGCGTTGCTTGCTATCCTGGCACTTTCGCCCGAGTTTCAAATGTCGACCGCGCGCGTGGTCGAATTGCTTTGGCCCGATCGGTCGGCATCACAGGCCAATGGTAGCCTCCGACAGTGCCGCACTGACATACGTCGTGCATTCTCTCCCTATGGAAAGGCGCTCTGCGGTGAAGGCAAGATCGAACGCCTCGACCACAATTTAGTCCAGATCAGCCGGGTTGAGGGTGACTTGCTTGCCGACTTGCCCATGTCAACCGAGCCAATGTTCCGTGCTTGGTTGGATGAACACCCATCGCAGATCCGGCCGAACCATGAACCCAGGCTTTCGGTATCTATGATGGCGCACGGTGAGCCGTCCAGCCATGCTGCTACTGTCGTCGGAGACCTGTTCGCAGCCACTTTGCGAGATCTGGGCGGTGGGCCCGTATCCGACCTGCGAAAGCCGATGCAGGGGATGTTCGGAGCTGTGGCCAAAGATGCCATCGCACCTGGGCCGGGCATCATGTTGTTGATGGAGAACCTGAAGGGTGGCGCGCGATTGAGGCTGGTTACCGTTCCTGATGGCGCGGTCATCGACTCGCTGGACCTGCCAGACGGTGCGGATGAACCGCTGCTATATGCGCGTGCCAATAGACTGGCCTTCATCGCGTATGACTGGCTGACACGTGCTGACCTTTCTCGCAGCGACTGGCAGGCGGCAAGCCTTTGCGTCGCAGGGATGAACGCATTGTTTGGTCTCGAACCGGATTCCGAGAAGGCCGCGTCCCAGCTGTTCGACGATGCATATGAGACCGCACCAAACGGATTGTTCCTGGCTTGGCAGGCTTATGCATGCACCTTCGCCATCGCTGAGCGTCGTGCCAGTTGTGTCGATACAGAGCGTGACCAGGCCCAGGCACTAGCCCGACGTGCGCGAGAGATGGCACCATGGAACTCGTACGTGCTCGCGCTCACGGCGCATGTGGAGACGATATGTCGAAGGTCGTATCTTTCAGCTTTCGAGCTTGCCCAGCGCAGCCTGGATCTCAACCGCTCGAACCCGATTGCATGGGGAACCCTTGGGGTCGCCAAGTGCCACCTTGGCGAGGTGGAAGATGGTCTGCGTCACACGCAATGGGCAAGCAGTATCGGGCAGCACGCGCCATACAGATACCAGCTCGATGCGTGGACTTGCGTCGCGGCGACGATCGCACGCGATTTCCCGGTGGCCCGCGCAGCTGCGGAACGCAGCCATGCGATGAGCGAGAATTTTGCCCCGCCCCTAAGGTATCTTTCCGCATTGCTCTTGGAACAAGGCCGCCCGGAAGAAGCGATAACGACTGTGCAAAAGCTATCAGCACTCGAGCCCGGGTTTCAGTTTTCAGATCTGAAGGAGAAGAATTATCCGGCGGCCGGGTTGCACAGATCGGGGCTCTCTGGGAAGATGCCTAACGAGCTCTGACGATTGCTGTTTGGCGAAAGCAATGTAGGACGTTCAGCGGCAACTTCCGATCCGTTCGCATGGGCACAAGCATTCCTTGGCGCGTGCCGGAAGGGTTTCGCGGGGACCTTTCAAAAGTCGGGGGGTTATGGGATTTTGCCGCCGGTTTTTTTTGGTGGGGAAGGCAAAGCAGCGGGCGGCGCGTCAGCACATCCCTCGTCGAGGGTGGGGCCGATTTGATCGTAAATGCCCGCATGGGACGCAAGCAACACATGCGCTGGTCAAGCCGAGGCGCGTTCCAGATCCTCCAGGCTCGAACGGCAGACATCAATGGACTGCTCGAAAGACATTTCCTGGCCGCCTGACCCCCCAACTTCTGAAAGGTTCCAGCTCCGCCTGAGCAAAATATGCCGACGCCTTGCGCAGGATCTCGTTGGCCTGCTTCAGTTCCCGGTTCTCGCGTTCCAGCGCCTTCAGCTTCTCAGCCATCTCAGACGTGACACCGGCACGATCGCCGCGATTGACCTCCGCCTTCTTGGCCCTCTCGTTCAGTGTTTGAGGCGCGCAACCGATCTTCGAGGAAATCGAAAGGATCGCCGACCAGCGGCTCTCATGCTGACCGGTATTGTCCAAAACCATGCGAACGGCTCGCTCGCGCACTTCGGGGGAATACTTGTTCGTCGTCTTGCTCATGATGCTCCATCCTACTCAAGAGTTGGAGCCTCCGGCAAACCCGGCGCGGTTCAAAGACCCTCAAAACACCGCCTAAGTGCGCGCGTAAATATCCTCGTACCGCACGATATCATCTTCGCCCAAATAGGCGCCGGACTGCACCTCGATCAGGTGCAGGTCCACCTTTCCGGGGTTCTCCAGGCGGTGCACAGCACCGAGCGGGATATATACGGACTGGTTTTCGCCCATAAGCCGCACGTCCTCGTCCACGGTCACGCGCGCCGTGCCAGCCACGGTCACCCAATGCTCGGACCGGTGCACATGCGATTGCAGGGACAGCTGCGCACCGGGCTTCACCATGATCTGCTTGACCTGGAACCGCGTGCCCAGCGCCAGCGTCTCGTACCAGCCCCAGGGCCGGTAAACACACGGGAAATCCGTGGCTTGCGCAGCACCCGCCGCCTTTAACGCATCAACCGCCAAGCGCACATCCTGGGTACGGGACATGTCCGCCACCAGGACCGCATCGCGCGTGGCAATGGCTGCGATACCCTCCAGCCCCAGCCCGACCAGGCGCATATCCGGGTGGTCGGCGCGCAGCAACGTGTCGCGGCAGTCGATGGCCACCGCATTGCCCGTGGCCGCGGTGCCGGTGGCATCTGGCTGGCTTTCCTGCAGCACGGTCGACCACGACCCCAGATCGTTCCAGCCGCAATCG
>JBGCFK010000245.1:0-3038 GCA_045106875.1 Paracoccaceae bacterium
GTCGATGAACATGGTCAATACCCCGGCCGCGGCGAACGGCGGCTTGCGTCCTTGGTCCGGTCTTAGGTGTCGTGTGCCGTGAAGGCCTTGCAACGTGCAGAGATTCACTTGGACGATTGTCGCGCCACGCCCGAAGTTCCCACAACTGCGGCAGATAAACTACTGGAAGGCTGTGTCGTTTCTTGTCGTTCGGTTCTGCCGCAGTCTCTTTTGACTGTGGTCCGATGAAAATGCGCCTGTCAGCCGCCAGTTCCGATTGCCGTGCCCCTTTTCTCCACGTTGGTTGAGCCCTGAGAAATTGATCATCTGGCCTCTTGCTCCGCATCTGGCGGTCTGCCTGTTGACTTGCCCCCCCCAACTGGAGCATCCAAAAAGAGAGTTTGTTCTCGTAACGCTCAAAGCAACGAGCGGAGCGAAGAATGCGCAAGTCATGTTTCACCGTGGACCAGATCGTCGGGATTTTGCAGGAGTATACTTTCGGAGCGAAAGTATCTGATCTTTGCCGCAAGCACGGCATGTTGGACGCGACCCTGTACAAGTGGGAAGCCAAGTATGGCGGCATGACTGTGTCGGAGCGCCGTCGGCTCAATAACCTGGAAGCCGAGAGCTCGGAACTGAAGTGGCTTCTGGCAAGAAACTCCTGTCGCCCGTCGGGATATTGTGGAGAGGCGATGCAAGATCATCACTTCACGCAGCATCGGGCGTGCAGGCTGGTCGGAATATCCAGATCGAGCCTCGCCTCAGGCACGTCCAGGCTGGTAGAGGGGAATGCGCGGCAGATCCTCGAAGGCGATCTCGAACATGCGTTTGATCTTTGGTGCGTATTCTGGATCATTCATTGGCATGTGGAGGGAGGTGTGCACAAGCTGTTCGATCTCGTCGTTGTGATAGTTCGACGAGTTGAACAGGTGGCCGTCCTTGTATGCCCAGAAGAAGTAGTAATCCGGCGTGTTAAGCCAGCCGCCAAAATTCTCGAGATGCAGGTCCAGCCGCTTTTCAACCAGCACAGCTGTCCGCCAGTTTGCGCCGGGGATCTTCTCGATGGTGACATTGATACCGATCTTGCCGAGTGCTTCCTGCACCAGCAGCGCAGTGGGCTCCATCCAGGAGGACAGATCCAGACTGATCGACATCGTTACGTCAAAGCCATCCGCGTGGCCGGACTTGGCCATATGCTCCTTTGCCTTGTCGAGATTCGTGGAATAGGGCGACTTGCGGGGCCACGCGATGTCACCGATCTCTGGCTCGCCGCCATAGAGTGGGAGGCCGCGTCCGAAAGCAGCAGCCTGAAAGATATCTTCGTAGGGCACCGCGTATGCGATTGCCTTACGCACATCCGGATCCTGAAATGGTTCAAACGCAAAGTTCGGACACAGGCAGTGGATGCAGTTTTCAACCGGGGTCGAGAAGACATCAATCTTGTCCGCAAGCTCTGCGGCATCCTTGTCGGGGATCCCGAAAGCCATTTGCACGTCGCCGCGCTCGATCAATGCGCGACGGGTCGCGGGGCTTGGTACTTCGCGGATCACAACGCGTTTGATAGCGGGTAGCGGACCGCCAACCCAATCGTCGTTGCGCTCGTAGACCAATTGTTCGCCTTGCTCCCAACGGGCGATCTTGTAGGCGCCCGAGCCTGCGGGGTTCTGATGAAGATACTCCAGTGCCCATGGATCTTCCTCGGTGGCGTTTGCCTTCGCCTCGACCGAATTCATGATGTAGGGCACCGGTACGGCGAGGTCGGGAATGGTCAGTTTGGACGGACGGTCCAACTTGATCACAAATGTTTCCTCGTCGACGGCGACGAACTGATCCGGGCGCACGAGGCCGCCTGCCTTCATCTGCACCGAAGGGAAGCCACCCACGGATACCGCCCGGTCGAAGGACCACTTCACGTCCTCGGCAGAGACTTTGCGGCCATCCCAGAATGTTGCATTCGGCTTCAGTTTGAAGGTCAGCGTCATGCCGTCATCAGACGTCTCCCAGCTTTCTGCCAGTTCGGGCTCGATGACTGTGTAGTCATAAGAGTATCCGCCGCCGATGGCTTCCTTGGTGCCGAATGAAAGCAGGCGATCATAGCAATTTACCCCGACCTGATAGGACGCCCGGCTGGTGCCGGAGCGGTGCAGATCCAGTGAATTGATCGTCTGGCCGGTGACAACCACGATTGTATCGGACCCTGCAGCATTGGCCGGAATTGCTTTTAGAAACGGTAGAACCGACGCTCCTGCAATACCCGTTTTCAGGAAGTCGCGTCTGGTTGATGTTCCCGTCATGACAGGCCCTTCTCTCGCTGGTCAAAGTGCTGTGGTGCGTTGCGAGGTGAACGGTGCGCTAGAAGTGCGCGTACTTCTAATGCTATAAAATCACAACTCCGGTGCATTTTTTGCATCGGTATAGTGAAGGCGGACCAAATGCGGCATTTGAAGACCTTCGAGCTGATTGATGCGGTGGCACGGGCAGGCTCGGTCAGAAAGGCGGCAGAGGATACCAACCTGACGGCCTCGGCGCTGAACCGGCGTATACAGAACTTCGAGCGGGAATTTGGCTAGCCGGTTTTCGAGCGGCTGCCACGCGGCATGCGGTTGAACCCGGCAGGCGAGTTGCTGATGCAGCATATCCAATCGCAGCGCACCGATCTGTCGCGCATCCGATCTCAGGTCGCAGATCTGTCGGGCGAGCGTCGCGGGCATGTCTCGATTGCCTGTTCCCAAGCTTTGTTGCCGTATTTTCTGCCAGAGCAGATTGCGATCTATCGGCGGGCGCATCCGGGCGTGACATTCACCGTGAATGTCAGGGACAGGGCGCAAGCTGAACGCGATCTCGCCTCGTTCAGCAGCGATCTCGCGCTGGTTTTCGAACCGGTGCATATGGTGGAGTTTGAGGTCATCCACTCCCTCACGCAACCAGTGCATGCGATCTTCAGACGAGATGATCCGATGGCGAATGCATCGACCCTGCGACTTCGCAATTGCTTGCGAAAAAAGCTGGTGCTGCCATCCACCGCCTATGGTGTTCGGCATCTCTTGGAGGTGGCTGCG
>JBGCFK010000246.1:0-13666 GCA_045106875.1 Paracoccaceae bacterium
GTGGTAGTTCCGGTCTGGATGCAGACCGTGGCGCCGTTCAGTTCCTTCGCGGACGTCACGCCCAGCGATTTTGGAACCATGAAGCCCTGACCGTCATAGTAGTTCACGCCGACGAACTCGAACCCGAGATCGACATCGCGCGAGAACGTCCAGGTGGTGTTGCGTGCAAGCATGTCGATTTCGCCGGAAGCCAGCGCGGTGAAGCGTGTCTTGCCGGTGGTTGGCACGAACTTGACCTTGCTCGCATCGCCGAGAACGGCAGCCGCCACAGCGCGGCAGACCTGTACGTCAAAGCCGGCCCATTCGCCGCTTGCGTCAGGCGCTGCAAAGCCGACCAGACCGGTCGACACGCCGCATTTCAGTTCACCGGCTGCTTTCACGTCGTCCAGCGTCGCGGCGCTGGCCATGCCTGCGGCCAGACCTGCAGCTGCCAGCGTGCCGAAGAAAACGGATGATTTCATTGTAGACCTCTTTCCTCATCCCCGATTTACGGGATTGGGCGTTTTCGCCCTGGATTGATGTAATGGGGTCACTCCCCATCAGTCACCTTGAACAGTCTGTTCACAGTCCGTCAACAGTATGCAGAGGCATTTTCGGTGGATTTGCGCGCGACATGCCCATACACGCCTGTTGCGGCGCACAACCGGTCGACAATCTTCCCGAAACGTACAAAATGACGCAACGGAAGCGATGAGGCTGGCAAAAATCACCAGTGTGGCGCGAATCACTTCGTGCAGCTTCAGGTTGCTTTTGCGCCGCAAAACTCTTGCCAATCGTCATGTGCGACTCTCGCCGGCGCGCAGCTTCAGCGGCACTGCTGGCTTGCAAATGCAATCAGGTGCGGGTCTCGGCGAATGTGGGCAATCCGTGCCCCGTCGCCCAGCGATACAGTGGATGTCGGCATGTGGCACTCTCAGGACCACACTGCTCGTCGCGGGATTTCCCCAAGCTCCATCGGAACGAGACAAGCTGAGTGGTCTCAGCTGTAGCGCTTTCTGACATCATCGGCTGCCCGGCGGATCTCGCTGAGGTCGTCCGGATCCTTGCGATCCAGGTTTCTGATCTGCATGGCCATTCGCCTGTTTGACCGGAATGCGTCGCCATGATGTGCCAGAAAATCCCAATAGAGCGCAGTGAAAGGACATGCATCCGGACCAGCGCCCTGCTTCGGATTGAACCTGCACCCGGCACAATAGTCTGACATTCGGTCGATATAGGCGCCCGAGGCTGTATATGGCTTTGTGCCGACAATACCGCCGTCGCCGTGCTGGCTCATGCCCAGCACATTCGGCAGGCTTACCCAGTCCACGGCGTCCAGATACATCTCCATATGCCAATTATGGACCTTGTAGGGATGCGCCCGCCACAAGAGCGCAAAGAGCCCCATGACCATCAGGCGCTGGATGTGATGGGCGTATCCCGTCTCGACCAATCCCGACAGGCCGTCGGCAAGACAGGCCATGTCAGTCTCGCCAGTCCAGAAGAAACCGGGCAGATCGGCATCCGCGTCGAGGTGGTCCAGGTCCGCGTAGTCGCGCATTTCGGCCCAGTAGACATTGCGAACAAACTCGCGCCAGCCGAGGATCTGACGCACGAAGCCTTCCACTGCATTCAGGGGTGCGCCGTCGGACAGGGCGGCAACGGCACGGTCGATCACCTCGCGCGGGTCGAGCATCTTCAGGTTAAGTCCCGTCGATAACCGCGAGTGCCAGAGCGTCTGGTGCCCCGTCGCCATGGCATCCTGGTAGTCACCGAAATGGATCAGACGCTCCTTGATGAACTGATCCAGATGCGCAAGCGCCTGACGTCGCGTGACGGGCTCGGCGAACCCCTCGGCAGATCCGGGAGCGTCGGGGAACATGCGTTCGACCATGGACATCACGTCTCTGGTGATCTCGTCGGGCTCGGAATGCGGGCGCCCCGGCGTGAATCCCGGTCCGTCCCGGCCAAAGCTGCGGCGATTGTCCTGATCGAAGTTCCACTGTCCGCCGGCAGGGTCGTTGCCCTCCATCAGCAAACCTGTCTCGCGCCGTTGCCAACGGTAGAAATCCTCGAGGATCACGCGCTTGCGGCTGGACTTCCAGTCGGCGAACGCATCGGGTCTGGTCAGGAAGTGGCCATCTTCGTGGACATGGAGGTCCGGGAAGCGATCTTGCAGTGCCGCCAGAACCCGGTGATCACCGGGCCTCGTGACCTGGCGTGTTTCCGCGTCATGTCTGGCTATGCCATCGCCTAGGGTCTCGGCCGGATCGTCGCCGTCGATCGCGTGGTAATGCACTGTCCAGCCTTTTTCTTGCAATGCATCCCGGAAGTGCCGCATCGCGGAGAAGAAGAGGACGAGGCGCTTCTTGTGTTGGCGCAGATAGCCTGCCTCTTCACGGGCCTCGACCATGACCACGGAGTCCTGACCTGGGTCCATCCCGTCAAACAACCCGGCATTGATATCCAGCTGGTCACCCAGAACGATCAGAAGATGGCGCATCGTGGGTTCAGGTCCTGCCCGCACGCGCGGCGCGGCGGCAACGGTCCGAGCAATAGCGCACTTCTTCCCATATCGCGGCCCACTTCCTGCGCCATGCAAACGGGCGACGGCATTGGGCGCAATCTTTTTGCGGCAGATCGGATTTTCGGCGCATCTTGGGCATGACGGGCAAATAGCGCAGCTTGAGCGGGGTCAAGTGCGCGGGCGCGCGCGCCTACAGATCCAGTCCAAGCTGCGGATCGTCCTTGGGCGGATCCTCTTCGCGGAGCCTGCGTCGGGAGGCATGTTTGCGCACAACCCGGTTCTGCTCATTCTTGAAGTTGCCGGACCTGCGGACAGCATAGACCTTTTCTTTTGCAACCTTTGCAGATTTCGTCGGATCGACGATGGGTGCGGGATAGTCCTTGCCGATCTCGCAACCGGTTTCTGTCTGTTCCATCGCCGTCAGTTTCCACGGCTCGTGGATCAGCGGCGCGGGAACGTCGGCCAGTTCGGGCACCCATCGGCGTATGAAGGTGCCGTCCGGATCCAGATCCTGGCTCTGCTTTATGGGGTTGTAGACCCGCATGGTGTTGATGCCGGTCACACCGGACTGCATCTGGCACTGGCTCCAGTGGATGCCCGGCTCGTAATCCGTGAAAAGCTGCGCCAGCCCCGGCCCGAAGGCCCTCCAGTCAAGCCAGAGGTGATAGGCCGCAACCGAGACACACATTGCGCGCATCCGGAAATTTAGCCAGCCCGTGGCATCGAGCGCGCGCATACTGGCGTCGACCATCGGCATGCCGGTGCGCCCGGTCAGCCACGCCTCGAGATGATCCTCGTTGTGATCGCCCTCGCGCAGTCCCTCGTATGCAGGGTGCATGCACTGCGTTTCGATCCCCGGTTCGTCCTCCAGCTTCTGCATGAAGTGGCAGCGCCAGTGGAGGCGGGAGATGAAGCTGTCGATGGACTTTGTGAAGGCGCTGCCGGGCGCGTGATTTCTCCGCGCGGTGCGGGCCGCATGGAGCGCCTCGCGCGTCGAGATCGTTCCCAGTGCCAGATGCGGTGAAAGGCGTGAACAGGCATCATAGGCTGTCAGGGGAGAGGACATCTCCTTGCGATAGTTCTCGCCCCGCGTGCTGAGGAAACTGTCCAGCAATCGCCGCGCAGGCGTCGGGCCGGCAGGTGTCTCCTCGCAATCGTCATCGTCAAGATCCAGCAGCCGCTCCGATATGACCTTTCCCGGTACAACGCCATGCGCAAGCAGGCCCGGAGGGGAGGGCAGGGGCGGCGAGGACATGCGCTGATCCCATTGTTCGGCCCAACCGTCACGTGTTTTCAGCCGCCGGACGACCCCGGCATTGGGAAATTCGTGCCAGGGCACCTTGTGTTCCCGTGCCCACGCGTCAACAGCGAGGTCGCGCGCATAGGTCCAGGCATCCCCGGTTTCCTCGTGAGACCAGAGCGCCATCTCCTGTGATGTCTGGCGCAGTTCCTCGAGCACATCAGTGACGTTGCCAACCCGAACGACAAGCGGAGCGCCCAGAACTGCCAGTTGCGCACGCAGAGCGGCAAGCGCGCGGGCAACGAAACGCCATTGGCGCGCGCTGGATGTAGCCTGCGCCCAATAATCCGGTTCGATCACATAGAGCGGTATAACCATACCTTCGACCGCCGCCATGGTCAGCGGCAGGTGATCGGACGCACGCAAATCGCGTTTGAACCATACAACATTCAGCAAACGGTCTCTCCTTAACAGATGGAATGAGAGCCGCGAGCCTTATGGTCAAGCAGGTATGTTTAAATTATGGACGCCTGTGATTAATCCGCTTCTGTGAACAACTGCGCCTTTGCTTCTGCCATAAGGGCAACCATCTTCTCGCGGATCTCGGTTTCGGCCACATCGATGGCCTTGGCGCTCAGATCACCAGACACCTTGCGGTAGACGTCCTCATCGCCTGCCTCCTCGAAATCGGCGGCAACGACTTCCTTGGCGTAGGAGTCGGCGGCATCGCCGGTCAGACCCATTTTCTCGGCAGTCCAGAGACCCAGCAGCTTGTTGCGCCGGGCTTCGGCCTTGAACTGCATCTCTGCGTCGTGGGCGAACTTGGATTCGAAGGCGCGTTCGCGATCGTCGAAGGAAGTCATGGCTGGTCTACCCTTTATCAGTCTGGCGTTGTGTTCCTTTCATGTAGGTATCGCGTCCACGTGGCAACAAGGTGACAAAACGCCCGGCGGCCGGTGGTGTCAGGCCATTGCATTGCTGGACAGAATCGCAGGCGCGTGGTTCGGTCAGTCATGCAGGGCGGTCGAAATCTACTGCGCAGCTTCCGGGGTGCCGGGATCTGTATGGGCACCGCGCTCGCGATCTGGGCTGCGGCACCGATCCCTCTGTCTGCCAAAAAGGCTGGAGAGGACCGTCAGCGCACGGTCCAAGGCGAGACATTGCCGCGCCAGTCTGTCCCGCCGACCGAGGATATCTATCGCGCGCAGGTGCTGCTGGGTACGACGCTTGGCATCTTCTGGCACGAGTTCGGCCATGCTCTGATCGGCGAAACCGGCTTGCCTGCAACGGGGCCCGAGGAAGATGTGGCGGACGGTTTCTCGGCATTCGTCTTGAGCGCAGCTGTGGAGGAAAGCGGTATCGCGGCGGAAGAGCAGGCCTTTATGGCGCAGGTCGTGAAGTACTCGGCGTTGCTTTGGTACTATGTTGCAGAGCAGCGTGAGAAGTCCGGGCAGAAACAACCCTGGCAGGACGAGCACGCGCCTGACATGAAGAGGTTCCGTAATTCGTTCTGCATCATCTATGGGTCGAATCCGGCACGCCATGAGGCGATTGCACAGCAGGTTGGCTTGTCCGAGCGTACGCGTGCGCGCTGCGAAACCGAGTATGCCAAGCGCTACCGTGCGTGGGAGACGATCCTGAAGACGGTGTCCCGTGATCTGGGTCCGAACGCTGAAGGCGTGTATCCTGCGAGTGCGCCCGGCGGCAGGATCCTGCTCAGCTTCGAGGCGCCCGGATCTGTGACAGGCAAGACGGTGGTGCGGCTTCTGAACGATACGGGAATCATGACGCACATGATGGCCGAGATGGAACGGCTGTTCGTATGGCCTCGGGATCTGAGCGTGGTGTTCCGCGATTGCGACCTTCCGAATGCCTGGTATGATCCAAAGGCGGGATCGGTGACCTTGTGCTATTCGCTGATCGAGCAGCTTTCCGGGCTGATCTTCAGATCCGAGGGACGCGCATGGAATGGTTGAGCGTCGCCGAGGCACCACCCCTTGCTTGGCAAACGCATGTGCACCGCGTATACGCCGCAAAAACAAAGGGTGGAGCGCACCCTTCTCCCCACCAGATCGGAGCACATGATGGCACGTCGCAGGATGGTCTATGAAGGCAAGGCGAAGATCCTCTACGAGGGTCCTGAGCCGGGCACGCTTGTGCAGTACTTCAAGGACGATGCGACGGCCTTCAACGCCGAGAAGCACGATGTGATCGACGGCAAGGGTGTGCTGAACAACCGGATCTCCGAGCATGTGATGCTGGCGCTGACCGGGATTGGCGTGCCAAATCACTTTATCAAACGCCTCAACATGCGGGAGCAGCTGATCCGCGCGGTCGAGATCATTCCACTGGAGGTCGTGGTGCGAAACGTCGCTGCCGGATCCATGTCGAAACGGCTTGGCATAGACGAAGGCACACAATTGCCCCGCCCGATCATCGAGTTCTACCTGAAAGATGACGCCCTTGGCGATCCTATTGTCTCTGAAGAGCATGTCATCGCCTTCAATTGGGCCGCTCAGCAGGATATTGACGACATGATCAGCCTTGCGCTGCGCGTGAACGATTTTCTGTCCGGCCTGTTCCACGGGGTCGGCATCAAGCTGGTGGACTTCAAGATCGAGTGTGGCCGGATCTTCGAAGGCGATTTCCAGCGGATCATTCTTGCGGACGAGATCTCGCCTGACAGTTGCCGTCTATGGGACGTCAAGACGGGGCAGAAGCTGGACAAGGATGTGTTCCGGCGGGATCTGGGCTCCTTGACGGACGCCTATACCGAAGTCGCGCGGCGGCTTGGGATCCTGCCTGAGAATGGCAAGATTACCGGTGGGCCGAAACTGGTCCACTGAGCCGCAAGGTGTTCTGTGACCTCTGGCCCGTTCCGGGCCACGCAGAGGCTCTGCCTCCGCACCTCCGAGGTATTTCCGGCAAGATGAAGACAGGATAAACGCGTCAGGGGCGTGCCATGACAATCGATCGAACCGTTGCATGGTAGGTGAAGTTCAGGGCCAGTCCGAAAACGAGGCTGACGATCCCGACAATCCATAGCCCGAGGCACAGCGCGACCCCGCCCACCATGTAGCGCCCCAGCACGCCGATGACGACGGGCAGGCGGTTTCTGACCGGATCGAAATAGCCGACGACCTGGAACAGGACCGCCCAAAGCAGCATTATCCCGGTCAGTCCGGGCGAAATCCCTGCGACCTCAATCTCGGTAAGCCCGAACTTGCCGAGCGATGTTGCCAGCAGCCAGAGCGCAAATATCGCCTCGAAGGCCAGCACGGCGCGCAGCATTTGCCGGAAGCCTGTTATGCGCTCTTCAGCGCGAGCCTCGGATCGCGAAAGTGAAATGAGCGATTCCATATAAGTCTCCTCAGGCAGCGTGTCTGGCGGCAGGGCGTTGGCCTGTTGCCCGTGCCCAGATCTCGGCCAGCATGCGCGGGACCAGCTGGGCAGCGGGGCAGGCGCTCCAGGTCTCGGACAGGAACGCGATGCGCGGATCGGCCAGCCGGTGGGTTGCGGGATCGAGCTGCAGCAGGACGATGGTGCCGGGTGCCACATGCCCTGCTGCTGTCGTGGCATAACACTCGGTGTGGCGAAGCACGGTATCGGGCGCCGACATCGCATGCCCCAAGGCAGCTGCGTCCGAAACCGTGGCCCTCAGCGCAGGATCGGCCAGCACGCTTTCCATGCGCTCGACGGCGCGCTGGAACGTATGGACCGCGATACCGACGGCATGCACGCCGGAAGTGTCCCCGTCCATCGCGTCCGCCAGAACTTTCTGGGCGCGCTTGGTCTCGCCTGTGATCTGCCATAGCACACGCAATGCCGGGTTCCGGCTGTTCAGCGACCGATGCAGCACCATGGCTGCATGCCAGGTGGCAGGCTTCGCCGTGAAATCAGGTACGAACAGTCGGCCAATGGCCTGCTGGCAGGCAAGGTCGAGGGGCGTTTTGCGCCCCCCCATCCAGTCTGCAATCAGGTCGAGGCTCTCGTCATCCCAGGGCGCGGGGGCAGCCAGTCGCGCAGCAAGGGCTTTTTGGGCTTTGGCCCTTGCAGGGTCTTCCCGAGGCAAGGCGGATGGCAGAGGTCCCACTGGTGCATGCAGGGTCGATTGCGCAAACCCGTTGATCACCTTGTTCAACAACGGACCATGCAGCAGAGGCCCGCGCTTCAGCCGGGGATCGGCAGCGCAGGCCAGGATTTCTTCGGCGTCCGAGACGATCAGCACGTCCAGCAGGACGGGTATGCGGATATGTGTGCCCATCAGGCTGCCCCGGTCTTGGCGGCACTGGCTTTGGCCGAACCTGCACGGTCCCACGGATAAAACGGGTTGCGCACGTCGGCGAACAGATGCGCGAGCCCGGGTGCATGGCGGGCCATCACATCCTTCAGCCCGTTCTCTTTCACCCAATTGTAGCCCGCCGGCGTGTACATCTCGGGCGTATAGTCCTCGGCAAAGAAGCGGTCGGATTTCAATCGGCGCGAGGCCATGAGGATGAAGATGCGGAATGCCGTGTCCGAGAACCCGAAGCCCGCAGGCTGACGTGGAGACTGGAACTCGGCCATGCACCCGATCAGCAGGTCGACGCGGTCCACATGGCCATAGACCTCGCGGAGCAGCTTCTGGTCGGCCTTGACGGAGGTCATGTCCTCAAACGTCTTCACCTTCGGCATCCCGATCGCCTCGCGAAAGGCGTTGTAGCGGGGCACGCCCCGTTCGCGGTCGCGCAGGATATCCACCGCCGCCAGATCCAGCCAGATGCCGCTTGCGCGCTTCTTCGGAATCCGGCGCAGCGAATCCGGGAAGTTGTGCAGTGCCATCGCGCCGGGCGGCTGGGTCGACATCGAATAGAGCGCGTCCTCGAAGCTGGCCTTGTCATAGACCTGACGGGCGGACCCGAAGCTGACATCCTCCAGCCCTCGGGTGAAGAGCACCTCGTCGGTCTGGGAGGATCGGAACTCGAAGCTGTCCGGGATCAGCGAGTGGAGCCGATAGACCGCTGTGAACTCCTCGGTCATGGCATAGGGGGCGGTGTGGTGGTCGACTGAGGTTCCGGGGATGCCCGCCAGAACCTCCGAGTCGGATACATTGCCAAAGCCCTTCTGCACCCGCTCGCCCGCAAGTCCCCAATAGTTGCCGCGCATGGCCATGCGACCCACTGGACTGTCCATCAGCGCAGTGGTCCACTCGACCGTGTGGATCTTGGCAATCAGCGCAGCGTTCACCAGTCGGGCCTTCTGGAACAGCCATTCGCCGTCCTTGTCAGGGTGGTCGATGGCAAGGCGATCCACGATGGCATTGTGCTCGCGGGTGAACAATGTGTGCAGCAGGCTTAGTCCAATCCACCAGTTGGCGTTCACACCGGACAGTTCCTGCCCCTCCAGCTTGCTGCCAGGGTCGAGCGGCAGGAGCCCGTTGTCTTCGATCCAGAACTTGCCGTTCTCCAGCCGTTCGCCGTCAGGTTTGCCTCCTTCGCGGCGCATCTGCTCCATCCGGGCCCATGACGACCCGTAAACCTGGCTGGCCTCCCACCAATGCGTCTCGACATTGGTGAAGGCATCTGGCCGGTTGCCGTCCTTGTCGGTGCGTTCGGCGCGTGTGGTTGCAAGCACACTCATCTCGCCATTGGGCGCGTCCGGGTTCCGGTCGGGTGGCCAGATGTCATCGTCACCAACCGGGACCACATGCTTGGTGTTCTTGTCGTTCGCGCCATGGCCGAGCCAGTCATGCACCATGAACTGGATCCACGCGGCCGCCATGACATTAAGGTAAGGCACCGGGACAAGCGCATCGCGCTTCATCAGCTTGTTGGAGACCTCGCGCGGGCTTGGGTGCATCAGCTCCTTCTCACGTTCGGGGTAGGCATGGCGCAGCGGCACATTGCGTCCGAAGCGGGTCCCGGCCATTCCCATCCACGGGCGTTCCTTGTCGGTGCGCGAGCCATCGGGCATGCGGAAGCCCTCGGTCCGGGCGCGTTCGACGAATCCTGCGGGCAGATCTTCGGGCATCTCGTCGGACAGATCGGGCGGCGCGGTTTCGGTGTCGATCAGGTTGTCGCGGCGCAGGTTGACCCTCAGCCCGATTATCGCGCCCAGCGCCAGAACAAAGGGCAAATGTGGCCACGGCCGCACCTTGTCCGAGATCCGCGCCCAAATACCCAGCACAGCATCCAACATGCGTTCCATGGCGCGAAGCCCCCCCAAAATCACTCGTCGATCAATTCTGACCCGATGATATCGCATTTGGCGGCTCGCTCAAAGGGTGTTAAGATTCTGGCAATTACATCACTGGTTGCATTGGCCCGCCAGCGGCATGGGTGTTTCGAGCCGTCTGACGGGCACGGGAATTGAAGGGGAACCGCCATGCCACGCGTCCGCGTCCAGAACTGGAAACGCTCGATCACCTATCACGCCAACTCGGTCGAGCGGATCAGATCCGTCGAACAGTTGCAGGAGGTCGTGAAGGACAAGGAACGGTATCCGTCGCCAGTGCGCGCCAAGGGATCGCACCACTCGACAACGCGCTGTGTGGTTGCCGAGGGCGGTACGGTCGCGGATTTCTCCAGATTCAACGAGATCGTCAAGATCGACAAGGATGCCAAGACCATCACAATGCAGGCGGGCGTTCAGCAGATTGACGCGGCCAAGGCGCTGGAGCAGGAAGGCCTGCAGTTCTTCACCAATATCGAGCTTGGCAACCTGACCATGGGTTCGGGCGCGACCGGCGGCACCAAGGACGCCTCCTATTTCGACAATGGCGAGTGGGAGTTCGGGCAGGTCTGTTCGTACTGCGTCGGGATGAAATGCGTGATGCCGGATGGGTCCTTGCGCGAGTTCACCGAGGACGGCGACCCCGATGTCTTCTCGGCGCTCCGCACGGGGTACGGCATGCTCGGCATCGCCTATGAGGTCACGTTCCGGGTCAAGGAAATCTCGGCCATGGCGGTCGAACACCAGTTGTTCACGGTTGATGAATTCGCGGACAAGCTGGACGCCCTGATCGCGCAGGAACGTTCGATCATGGTCTACCTGTTCCCGTTTCTTGACAAGGTGCTGGTCGAATTCCGCTATGACACTGACGAGAAGATGGACACTGACAGCAAGGCCTGGCGCATCCGCAACTATACGTGGAAGACCGTCTGGCCGTTCATCGCGAATGCGCTGGCGTATCTTCCTTCACGCACCCTGCGCTACTGGATCACGGACCAGTTGAACCGAGGGACCGCCTGGTTCATGGCAACGCAGTTGCGCGACACGAACTCCAGCCCCGCCAGCCAGATCATCCGCTATTCGGAAATGGGCGGATTTGCGTCCTACACGTTCTCGATCTGGGCGTTCCCGCGCCATGAATATGCCGAGACCATCAAGAAGTACTTCGCCTTCAGCAAGGAATACTACCGCCTGAACGGCTATCGCTGCGACATGCTGAATGTGGGCTATCACATCGCGCAGGACACCAAGGGGCTGTTCTCCTACACCCGCGACTGGCCGGCGCTGACGCTGGACCCGGTGGCCTCGGGCACGAAGGGCTGGGAGGGGTTTCTGCACGCCTACAACATCTTCTGTTCCGAGAACAATGGCCGCCCGCTGTTTAACCAGTCAGGCAGCGTCACGCCCTTGCAGGCGATGAAGGCGTTTGGCCCCGAGATCGCCAAGTTCAAGGCAATCCGCGAGAAGATGGACCCGGAAGAGCGGTTCTATAACGAGCACTTCCGCAAGCTCTTTTCCGAGGTGAAGACGCCCGCGGAACTGGCTGCAGCCTCCGAACCACCCGCGACGCCCGCATCTGCCACCGCATCCGGGGATGCGTGAGATCATGTATCCGACTTACAACGCGCTCGCGTGGTTCCGGGCGCTGGTCTTCCTGGGGTTGCTTCTGAACGCTGCCTTCTTCCTGCCCGGTTTGTTTGCGCCCCGGCTTCTGGAAAGCTGGTTCGACTTCGGGATCACCAACACTGTCCACTGGCTGCAGAACGTCTCGCTGCTGCTGATCATTGTGACGGCCATGTATATCCCCGTGATGCGGGACCCGTTCAGGTACATCTTCATTACCTACCTTGTGGTGGGCGGACGGTTTGCGGCGGGCTCGTTGTTCCTGTTCGGGGTCTGGTTCATGGACTACCCGGAAGGAATGTTGACGCTGGCGCTGGGCGATCTGATCCTGTCCTCGGTGCAGGCCTATATGGTCTATCACATGCTGCGCGATGGCGACCCGGACTCGGGCTGGTCCTGAGCCATGCGCGTCGAACGATATTCGCCGTCTGAAACCCGGCTCTTTGCCGGGCAATTGCGGACCTGGGTGATGATCATTGGGGTCCTCTGGGTGGCGGCGGCGCTGGTCCTGCGCGCCTATCCCGTCGATCGTCCGGTCGAGCGGGTCTCGGATCAGGACCATTTCTACTATGGCTCGATCGGCTCTGATCGCTCGTCAGGCCTGCCGGTCGAGATCCTGCGCGCGCTGCCTGCTCTTTTTCCGCAACACCTGCCCGAAGGTGCGAAAAGGGACCTGACGGCATTCGGGTTCATTCAGGAACCCGGTGAGCCCCTGCCCATAGGCTTCTCGCGCCGCAACCAGTTGGTCGAGCGGACGCAGATCAACTGTGGCACCTGTCATACCGGGACCGTCCGTGCTTCTGCTGATGCGGACCCCGTCATCATTCCCGGCATGCCCGCCGTGACCGTGGATCTGCACAGCTTCTTTCAGTTCCTGTTCGATGTTGCCCGGGATGAAGGTTTCACCGGAGATGCCGTCGTTGCCGCGATCGAGGAGACGACGGATCTCAACTGGCTCGACCGTCTGATCTATCGCATCGCAGTCGACCAGATGCGTGACCGGCTTCAGGAACGCGAGAAACGCAACGACTTCATCTTTGCCGAGGACTACACCCGTTTCCTGCCCGGTCGCGTGAACACGTTCGATACGTTCAAGGTCGAACAGTTCCGCTATTTCTATGACCGCGAGGGCGTGTCACGCACGCGTGACGAGATGTTCGGTATTGTCGACTTTCCCTCCGTCTGGAACCAGGCGCCCCGCGACGGGCTATGGCTGCACTGGGATGGCAACCAGTCCTCGGTGCGCGAGCGGAATTTCTCGGCCGCCATGGGTGCAGGGACCCGCCCGCACGAGATGGATATTGACGCGCTCTTCCGGATCGAAGCGTATCTGGCGGACCTGCCCGCACCCGAATATCCATTCGCGGTGAATGCCGCGCTGGCGGCCGAGGGGCGGGAGGTCTACATGGCCAACTGCTCGGAGTGCCATGATTTCGGCGCCCCCATGGTGGGCCAGACCATCCCACTGGACGAGATCGGCACAGACCCACATCGGGCGTGGTCCTATACGGAAACGGTCCGCCAAGCGCAGATCGACTATACCGAGGGGCACTTCTGGCAGTTCCGCAACTTCCGTGATGTGGATGGTTACGCGACCCAGCCACTGGACGGGATCTGGGCGCGCGCGCCTTACCTGCACAACGGTTCGGTGCCTTCGATTTGGGAACTCCTGACACCCAAGGATCGCCCCACCGCCTTTGAGGTGGGCGTGGACATATACGATGCAGAGCGTATGGTCTGGCAGGTCAAACGGCTTGGGCCGAACGATCCCTATGCTGGCCCGCACCAGATCCTCGACACAAGCGCCAAGGGCAATGCAGCCACGGGACATGCCTATGGCTCAGACCTCGGCGATGCGGACAAACGTGCACTGATGGAATATCTGAAAACGAAATGACCGATGTCCAGATACCTCCTTCATCTTGCTCGAAATACCTCGGGAGCGCGAGGGCAGCGCCCTCGCATGGGCCCGCAGGGCCGAATATTCTGCCGCAATGCCTGAAGATTAAGTGAGGATGCTGTGAGCTTTATTGGACTTGTCATCCTCGGACTGATCCTTGCGATCCTGTACTCCTATGTGTCGCAGG
>JBGCFK010000247.1:0-6647 GCA_045106875.1 Paracoccaceae bacterium
GCACCTTCAAATACAAGTCCACGGTGTATATCCCCAAGCCCTCCCGAAAACCGAAAGGGCAAAAGTGGACGACTTTTACGCCGCCCGCGACACCACAACGACGCCGCTACCGTGGCCGAGTATTGCTCCGCCGATTACACCGGCGGGTCGTTGAGCGCAGTGTTGAATGTTCTTACCGGTTCAGACTCCCTTGCGGTTCTTCCGTTTTCGGTGGTCTTTTTCTTGCAACGGCAAAACCAGATCGCCGCATTGCCGATTCCGATCGGTGATCCAGACCGTCATCTCGGAATCATCACGCATAGAGCCGCGTCACCGCCTAAGGCTGCCACGCGGTTTGCGAAATTTGTCCAAATGAGGTTCGAGACGATCGAGGAACACATAGGACGCTCAAATCGAAACGAGCTACAACAACCCGCTACGTTCCTGACCACTTGATTGGCATCAAATTCTATTTCTCATACTGATCGCGATCTTAGAAAACACCGATGGACAACAAGGAAGTTGAGCGAAAGGTGCATTTTCCCGAAACACCGACAAACTCGTTGTGATCCGGGATGTCCAGTTTCGCGCGTATCTAAGTCTGAATTGAGCAAACTGGGTGGGTTTCCGTCGCCTACATCACCGTCTGCTCCGAAGCTCTACCTCGGTCCGATTGGTCGTAAAGCTACGCTTGGCCTCTGAAGACGTGTTCTCGGTGGTAAAATTGGGCCTATAGAACGGCGAACCCGCTTTGAGCCGCGTATAGTCCAATGCCGTAGATTCAGAGATCGGAGCGCTGCACGGAGAGGCGTGTCTCGCCCAACCGTTCGCATGGCGGATTGATGCACAATTCGAAGCTGCTCGTTTCCAAACGGCCCGCGTTGTGGAACCTCCCAAGGTAGAAGCCGTCGAGGCTGGGCGTATCTATGGGGAAAGTTACAGTCTGCAGGTTTTGACGTTGGGCCTGACGCAGCTGTTTTGATGGGTAGTCGGAGCAGAACGTCGGCCCGAATTCTGCAATCTGAGGCCTTTACAGGATGTATGACTGCCAAGTCTGCGACCTCGGCGGGTGACGGACGCAAGTAAATGATTCCGAACGCAGTCAAAGTTCAGTGTACCCGATTTGGTTGTTGGTACGATCGTGCTCATGCCGCCCGTCACCTTGGTGGCGCACGCAACAATGGCCGGTGACCCCGGCGAAACGTTTTGACGATGCGCATGGAGTCGTCGCCGCCCGGGAAATGCCCTCGTAATTTCAGCGGTGCGGTGTCGGCGGCATGTCCGTCCTTGCCGGACGGCGTTTCGGCCTCCAGCAATGCGCGTATCTTCGCGATGTTGGACTTGTGTCCTGCACTGGCCAGGATGCCATAGTGGCGGAAGCGGTCGAAGCGCCGGATGAACTCACCAGTCTCCAGCCGCATGACCTTCATGCGACCGCTGGATTTGATGCGGTAGTCCTTGCACCGGAAGGCGCCGGTGTTGGCCTCCACACAGACGAGACGTTTTTTCGATATGGCGACGCGATGGATGGATCGTGACGGATAATCGAGCACCACGTCGGGGTCGCCGAAGAGCGGTTTGGCAAAACCGATCCAATCGGTTCTTTGGAACGGAGCCAACCAGCGCCCAAAGGCGGCGGGATCGCGAAGCTCCTGAAGATCACCAAAGAAGGACAACCGGCCTGTGCGATACAACGCCAACAACCCGTCGATGAACAACCGCCGGAACAGTTAGGCGAGAACCTTCACTGGCAGAAAGAACCCTAGCCTACGGGCGATCCACCGTTTGCCGTTTGGCGACACCCCGCCACCTGGCACGATCATATGGATATGCGGGTGATGGGTGAGTGCCGATCCCCACGTTTGGAGCACGCTGGTCATGCCGGCCCGGGCCCCGAGGCACTTGGGGTCGGCAGGCCTCTACCACTGACATCACCTTGAATTGGCTGAGGCTACAGCCGTGTCATTGGCCCACCGCCAAGCTGGACCATGAGCAAGCTCAACCATGGGTACGAAAGATGTCAGAGATCTCCAGCCATATGCGGGGCAACGCCCACGCCACTTGTTCCAAACTTCACCGCGCTGTTTGACCCTGCAGGCCTGCCAGTATGTCAAACGGACTGACGATGTCCCGGATCGTTTTGGTGTCGACATGGGGGTACTGTGCGCTGGTCGTCAGCTTGGCGTAGACCAGCAGAGCCTGAATGATGCGGATATCGGTGTTCGCTTCGAGCAAATGCCTCGCGAAGCTGTGAAGCAGAGTGTGGAGCGTTGCTGGTTTCTTGATACCAGCCATTCTTTTTGATGGACGTGAACGTACGCTTCAACTGGCGCAGCGAGATCGGGTCAATCCTGGGCTTGCCCGCTTTTGGCGTCATCCCGTGCAAACGCCTGCCGGGCAGCTGGAAACAACCGGCCCTCATGGCGTGTCTCGAGCCACCAGGCCAGCAACAATTCCAGTAGACTGGGCAACTACATAATCTTGCGCCCATTGCCTTGCTCTACATGGATCAACGTGCCGTTGCCCGGCAGGGCACTGCGCAGCCAATGTAAAGAGAGAGGGGCGCTGTCGATGTCACCGAGCTTGAGGTTGCAGACCTCGGCAGCGCGCAAGCCAGCCCTGTAGGAAATGTTCTGTGCGGCACGATACACGAGCCCGGGACCGGGTGCGGCCATCAGCAAGTCCGGACTTCTTCCACGCACGCGGCGATGTTGTCCTTGCCTCATTCATGAAAACCTCGTCTCTGTCGATTGAGAGGCCCCAAGCGTCAGACAGGTTCGAAGATCACCAAAACCACAGGCTGCAGATCAGCGCGCCACTCCAACCAAAAGCGCCATTGCCGAACAAACGACTTCGTACAAGGGCCGTTCGCTGATACCTCGATTTCGGGTGTAGATCCGATTCACCATGGCCCGTCGCCCTGCGCCAGTTGCAGACATCCGCGCGCCTGACACTGGTTCAAAGTGTAGCTTCGGAAGCTACCGACCGGCTTTCTGGGCGCGCGGCGTTAGGCGTTGGGCACGGTCACGTCACTTGGTCATCTCCACGTTCTGGATGCGACGGCAATACGATGAACTCCGGACCGGAGCAGTTTGATTGTGGCTGCTACGTGCGGCAGATCGTGCGTGGCCTGCGCAATACCGGCCTCTTGCTGCCATATCGCGCCATCTATCTCAGCACGTTCTCTGCGGATTGTTTCCATTACCAGTTCCATGCACGGTACATACCAATCACTAGTTGAAAAGTATGTATCCGGCTTGGTGCGTTTGCTACCCAATACCGAAAGCCTGAACGAGACGCTGTTCTCGTCCCTCGCGGATGCCAGATCGAAGTTCATGGAACGTGGGATGAATACAATCGAAACCGGCCGCACCCGTCGCTGGGTCACCTCGCGCCCCACGGATTTGCAGCCAGAATGACGTCGCAACAGCAGCCCGCGCGGCGCAGGACATCAAGACGCGGAGTCTCCGAAAGCTGGAGGAGAGTTGGGGCTCGGGTCAGGATCCACCGCACAGGGTGAGGCCGCCGACACCACCTCCGGGTGGTGCCGTGATAGCCGAGCGGGTCACGAAACTGCCATCTTTGTTGGAGCCGTTGATTGCTGGCATCTGGCTTTCAATGCAGCAACGGGGTGTCTTCGCCCAATACTTTCTGTTGGGTGCTCTTACCCCGAAAGTACAGCAAACACATGAGGTCTTGGGAGTTTCGGGCATGTTCCGCAGGTTCATCGCCAACGATTTCGGCGGCCGAGCGCTCGGGATCGAGACGTATGGGGGGCTCTCAGAAAAATTCGGCGAAGGATGCCGCGAGGTATCCTTTGACAAATAGTCGCAGACGGTTGAACGTCCGACCCTACGAAAATGAGAAATAAAACAAGAGATTGGAGGGCAACTCATGTCAACGTCTGAGTCTCCGCCAGAAGCGGCACGGCCAGCATCGGATATGGCGACCGACTATAAACTGGGGCAAGATAACATCCGCCCCATGGGGCTTGATATCCACAATCCCGTTTTCCTGATTTCCAGTGTACTGATTTTCGGCTTTGTGTTGGTGTCTCTGGCAAATCAGGAAGCATCTGCCGAATTCTTTGGATGGCTCAGGCCGTGGCTGACCAGCACCTTTGACTGGTTCCTGGTTTCAGCGGTCAACATCATGACGCTGTTCTGTTTGGTTCTGATCATTCTACCTGTCGGTTCCGTACGGATCGGTGGTCAGGATGCGACACCGGACTACTCATATGCCGGCTGGATCGCGATGATGTTCGCGGCGGGCATCGGCATTGGCCTGCTGTTCTTCGGTGTGCTCGAGCCGACCTACTACAACTTCTCCGAAGGCGGAAATGCGCGGCCTCTGAACATCGATGCGAGCCTGCCCGGCAACGAGTATATCGGCGTCGTGGGCACCATCCACCACTGGGGGCTCGAAGGCTGGGCAGTCTATGCGCTGGTCGGACTGACACTGGCGATCTTCTGCTACAACAAGGGATTGCCGCTGACTTTGCGTTCGGCGTTCTATCCCTTGCTGGGCGAGCGTATCTGGGGTTGGTGGGGTCACGCAATCGATACACTTGCGGTGTTTGCAACCTTGTTCGGTCTGACCACGTCGCTTGGCCTCGGTGCGCAGCAGGTTGCTGCGGGCTTGTACGAGGTGTTCGGGATCGTGCCCACTGACACCGTCACAGTCGTGCTGATCATCGGGATCACCCTCATCGCGCTTGCTTCGGTCTGCGCAGGCATGGACAAGGGGGTCAAGCGTCTCAGCGAGATCAACATGATCATGGCTGTCGTTCTGTTCATCTTCGTCATCGTGATGACAGGTGTGGTCGATGCTGCAACCCGTTACTTCACCGTAATGGTTCAGTACGTGACGTTGCTCCCGGCGCTCTCGAACCCGTTCGGACGTGAGGATACCAGCTACTTCCACGGCTGGACGACGTTCTACTGGGCCTGGTGGATTGCCTGGTCGCCCTTTGTCGGCATGTTCATCGCCCGTATCTCCAAGGGCCGGACAGTGCGAGAATTCGTTCTGTGTGCACTGATCGCGCCAACCATGGTTTGTGCGCTGTGGATGTCGACCTTTGGAGGTGCAGCCATCGACATGCTGAACGCGGGCGGCGCCGAAGGTGTCAAAGCGACTGTGATTGACAGCTACAAGCCGGAAGGTGCCTTGTTCGGGTTCCTGAAGGAGCTGCCGTTTTACAGCATCGTGGCACCGATCTCGCTGGTCCTGATCATCATATTCTTCGTGACGTCCTCGGACAGTGGGTCGCTGGTGATCGATACGATCACGGCGGGCGGCAAGATGGACGCTCCGGTGATCCAGCGTGTGTTCTGGTGTACGCTGGAGGGGCTGGTCGCCATCGCCTTGCTACTTGGCGGCGGGTTGAGTGCGTTGCAGGGGGCCGCTGTGTCTACCGGCATACCATTCACCCTTGTCGTTCTGGCCATGTGCTACTGCCTCTGGCTGGCTCTGTGGTCCGAGCGGGCGAAGATGCGCTAAACTGCACGAAGGCCGGACCTCATGCAGGTCCGGTCAAAATGCTGGCTGCTACCTCGCGGCCCTAAGAAATCAAAGTGGCGGCAGAGCGCATCTGCCGCCACTTTTCATTTTCACACTCGGAACGTAACAGGTCGCCGCTGGTAGCGACATCGCGGAAACGCACAGACTCTGGCCTGCCGTGAAGATCTGCTATTTCACGACCGACCTCGTAGAAATTGGTTGACCCCGTGCGTGCCCATGTGAACATGGGCGCACAAGCAGCCGGGCCAGGGGTGATCTGTCACCAAAAGGAATACGGCAAACACATAGGGAGACAGATATGAACATTCGTCCTGATCCGACATTCCATGCGACCGCGAAGCTGGCCATGGCAGCGCCGGCCGAGAACTTTGCTTTCACGGTAATGCTCAGCCCCGATGGTTCGAAATCCGACGGAATAGCTGTTGTCGATCTGCGCAAGGGCTCGTCCACATATGGCCAGATCGTCCACCAGGTCATCGTGCCCTACAAGGGCGACGAGTTTCATCACTTTGGCTGGAACGCGTGTTCTTCATCCTTGTCGCCCCTGACGGGCCATGCCTTTCTTGAACGACGCTATCTGGTCGTGCCGGGCATTCGCTCCTCGCGCATCTACATCATCGACGTAAAAGAGCCGCTTGAGGCAAAGATTCACAAGATCATTGAACCCGAAGAAGTGTTCAAGAAAACTGGGTACTCGCGCCCCCACACAATCCATTGTGGCCCGGAAGGCATCTATGTCTCCACGTTGGGCGGCGGCGGCGCGGATGGCACCGATGGCCCTCCGGGGATCTTCATTCTTGACTGCGAAACCTTCGAGATCATCGGTCGTTACGAGATCGACCGCGGCGAGCAGGACAAGCACTACGATTTCTGGTGGAACCTGCCGCAGGATTACATGGTCAGCTCGGAGTGGGGACTGCCTCCACAATTCGAGGGCGGGATCGTTGCTGAGGACCTTCTGTCCAACAAATACGGACACAAGATCCATTTCTGGGATCTGCGCGCACGCAAGAATATCCAGACGTTGGATCTGGGCGAGAACCACCAGATGGCGCTGGAAATCCGGCCTGCCCATGACCCCAAGAAATCCTATGGGTTCTGCGGCGTTGTGGTCGACACCACCAACCTGCAAGGCTCAATTTTCACAT
>JBGCFK010000248.1:0-20991 GCA_045106875.1 Paracoccaceae bacterium
GACATCGAAACCTCCTGTCATCGGATTGAGAAGGTCCCAATCGTCAGAGAGGTTCGTCAGTTCGCAAAATCCGCTCCGCTCAATTCAACGCGCAACACCAGCCAAAAGCGCAAATACCGCGAGAGCGGCTTCGTCCTTGTCCCGGTTGCTGACCTTGGGCGCTCCTGAGATCCAGCAATCTTGCTAAGTCCGTAGAACCCCGGAGAGATGCTGAGGGCGAAACCAAACCTTGGCTTATGTTCTCGCCCTCTTCCGCGACGCGCCGGATCAACGAAGCGCGCGGACCGCACTCTGAATGGTCTGCACCAACGCCAAGGTCTCTTGCGCGTTCGCGATCACGCTATCCTCCAGCTTCACGACGTCGGTGGTGATCTCGCTCATGGCCTGCTGCGCCCTGCCCAGTTTGGTCATCAAGGCCTTGTAATCACCCAGGTTGTTGATCTCGCTCTTCTGCGAGGCCTTTTCGAGCTTTGCTTTCGCGGCCTTGATGTCCTTGATGTGCTTTTGGTTCTTGCTGTCCTTATTGCCATTCACCGATGTTTGGATCTTCGCAATTTCCGCATCCGCGTTCTTGATCTGAGCTTTCAGCTTTGCGGCGGCGAGTTCGAGCGCACCAAAGGCGTCCGATGCTTCCTGGAGGGACGTGTTCGCGTTTTTAAGCTCTGACTTGGCCTTTTTTCCGTTCTTGACACGGGCGGTCCACATCCTGTTCAGTCCCTTGGCTGTCGTGACACCCGCGCTGACCACTCCCAGACTCGCAAGTGGTCCTCCACCCGCACCCGCGGCCGCACCGGACGCGATCATACCGGCACCGCCCGCTGTCGCCTCTACCGCTCCTGCTCGAACGGCTTTCATATTGAGTTTTCCGTCCATCTGGACCTGGCGCAACAACTTGTCCTTTACGCCTTTGACCAGATTCTCAGCCTTGGCATCGACCAGCTTCTCAAATTTGCTGAACGGGGCTTTGAGATTCTTCAGCAGCTGCGCCTTTTCGACTCTACGGTTTTTCTCGGATTGATGAAGCTGCCATGCGCCAGCCTTGTCATCGAACCACTTTTTGAAACTCTTCTTCCATATTTCTTCCAGTTTCTTGATGTAGTAGGTTCTGCCGTTTTCGGAGAGGCCTTTGTATATGTCGCCGCCGACCCATTCCTTCTCTAACTTTACCTTCAAGTTGACATCCGTGAAGCTCACAGATTTTATTTCGTAGTTCAGAATGATCTTGAAGCCTGAACCTTTGACGTCTTCGAATTTGACATCTGAACCGAATGCAAGTCCTGCCATTTTCATCTCCCGTTGGCTGATCTGTCGGGCTCAAAGCGCGCGGCCCCTGTGCATGTTGTGTTGAGCAATACGCTGTCACTGCCTCATGAGTGCCCGGGTAGCGTCAGAGGGTTCAGTCAGGTTGTCGAAAAGTGCGTTGCAGCATCTGCGCCATAGGACGCCGAAAACATGGCGCAAACGAAAAGAGGCGACCCGAAGGCCGCCCCGTAACGTGTCCCTCGTGATCCTTTGGATCAGTTGTCGAAGCCGGTTTCCTCGACCAGCCGGACGGCTGCGGCGCGGTTCGCGGCGATGGTGGTCAGCGCCATTTCGTCCCGTTCAAAATCGCCCCAGCTTGTCGTCAGGTCCGATGCAGGTACGGACGCGAGCACCGGGTACTCGGCATTGATCTCGGCATACATCTTCTGTCCCTCGGCGCTGGCAAGGAACTCCATCAACTGCAGTGCGTTCTCGCGGTTCGGAGCGCTTTTCGTCATGGCCATGCCCGAGATATTCATGTGCGTGCCGCCATTCTCGAACTTCGGGAACTCGATGCGGACACTCTCGGCCCAGGGTTGCTGATCGTCTTTCTTCAGCATCAGGGCCATGTAGTAGGTGTTACCGACCGAAATATCGCACTCCCCGGCCCAGATCGCCTTGACCTGTGCGCGGTCATTGCCCTGCGGCTTGCGCGCAAGGTTTGCCTTCAGCCCGGTCAGCCACTCCTTCGCGGTCGCTTCGTCATGGTGCGAGATCACAGCAGAGGTCAGCGCAAGGTTATAGGCATTCAGTCCAGAGCGGATGCATATCCGCCCCTTCCATTTCGGGTCGGCAAGGTCTTCATAGGTTGTCACTTCACCCGTCTGCACACGATCTTTTGCCGCGTAGATCACACGCGCGCGTGCTGTCAGACCGAACCACTCATTGCCTGCGTCGCGCATCTCGCCCGGAATATTCGTCGTCAGCACGCCCGAGGTGACAGGCTGCGTGAGCCCCGCCTCAACCACACTGGCAAGCCGCGAGATGTCAGTTGTGAAAACCAGATCCGCGGGCGAGCGTTTGCCTTCGGACTTCAACCGTTCGATCATGCCCTTTTGCATGAACACCGTGTTCACTTTGATCCCCGTTCGGGCGGTAAAGGCATCGACCAGCGGCTGGATCAGTTCGGGTTGACGCGAGGAATAGACGTTGACCTCTTCGGCGGTGACCGGAGCAGCGATCAGAGCGGCGAGGATTGTGAGGCCGGCGCGTGTGAACATAGTGAGGGTCCTTCTGATGAATGTTCTACGCGTACAATACCTGAGTCTTTCACTTCGTCAATACCTGACTAAAACATTCGGTAATTATGTCACGGCAGGCTAACGCCAAATAGTGTCACACATTCAATAACAGATGCTCGCGTTCCCACGGGCTGATGACCTGCATGAACTCGTCGAATTCGTGTTGTTTGACCGCAGTGTAGAGGCGGCAGAAGCGTTTGCCCAAAACGTCCTGCAAAGTGTCAGCGGCGTTCAACTCCTCCAGTCCTTCCAGCAAGCCGTACGGAAGCTCGCGTGGCCGATCATAGCTGTCGGACTTGACCTCTTCGCGAGGTGCCGTCTTGTGCATCATGCCGAGATATCCGCACGCAAGCGTGGCAGCGATTGCGAGATACGGGTTCGCGTCTGCGCCAACGACCCGGTTTTCGACACGGCGCGCTGCGGGTGGGGAAATCGGAACGCGCAGCCCCGTCGTTCTGTTGTCCTGCCCCCAATCCAGATTGATCGGTGCTGTCAGATGCGGAACCAGCCGACGATACGAGTTCACATAGGGCGCGACCAAAGGCGTCGCCGCTCGGAACCAGGTCTGCTGCCCGCCAATGAAATGATAGAAAGCCTCGGTCGGCTCACCATTCTGGTCCGAAAAGATGTTCTCGCCCGTCTTGGTCGAAACCACCGACTGGTGGATATGCATGGCCGAGCCCGGCTGGTTTGCCATGGGCTTGGCCATGAAGGTCGCATAGCAGCCACAACGCAGCGCCGCCTCGCGGATCGTGCGTTTGAAAAGAAACACGCTGTCGGCAAGCTCCAGCGGGGCACCATGCAACAGGTTGATTTCAAGCTGCGCTGCGCCGGCCTCCTGAATGACAGTGTCGATCTCAAGCCCCTGGGCTTCGGCATAGTCATAGATATGCTCGATCACGCTGTCGTATTCGTCCGTGGCGGCAATGGAGTAGGCTTGGCTCTTAGCCCCGACGCGTCCGGATCGCCCGATGGGTGGCTCTAGTTGGTCGTCGGGATCAGTGTTGGGCTTGGTCAGATAGAACTCCAGCTCAGGCGCCACGATCGGCTTCCAGCCCTGCTTGTCATAAAGCGCGATGACCCGGCGCAGCACTGAACGGGGCGCGAACTCGATCAGCCGCCCACGCCTGTCGCAGACATCGTGAATCACCTGAACAGAGGGATCGGTAGCCCAGGGCACCGAGCGTGTGGTCGCAAGGTCCGGACGCAGCATCAGGTCGGCATCGGTGTCGTAGGCCCGGAAATTCTCGATATCAGGATAGCCGCCCGTGATGGTCAGGAAGAACAGCGACGTTGGCAGGAAGATCGGGTTGAACGTCGTGAACTTCGAACAGGGCATCACCTTGCCCCGGCCCACGCCCGCAAAATCGGGGGTAACGCATTCAACCTCGGCCACCGAGTTGTCGCGCAGCCATGTGGTCAGGCCCTCGCGCTCGGTGATTTCGACCTCGGGCGAGAGTGACAGGGATATCTCCGGGGTCGCGGGACCACGGGAATATTCACCCATCTCGGGGCTGTCAGCCATTGGTTTCTCCTGGACTGCCGTCGCCCACGATCAGAATTGCGGGAACCGGCTCACCCAGTTCCATACCCTTTGCCACCATGCGCTGGCAATGATCGGCGAGGCTCTTTCGGTCAGCAAAGGCGCTGGCCTCAACCGGGTCGTGGAAGATGACCTCGACCAGCCCGCCGAACGACCGTGTCACCACGTCCCAGATATGGCTCTCGAACCCCATGGTTCCCCACCATCCATAGAAGGCATCCGGCAGAGCGCCGCCCGCTTTCGGCGCATATCGCAGGGTGAATGGTTGAATTGTGATGCCGGTGCCTTGAAAGAAAAAGAAAAACGCCGAAAAGAGCGAACTTTTGAAGGGCAGCACACGCAAACCATCGGTGGAGGTGCCTTCCGGGAAGATGCACAGCAGCTGTTCTGCCGCGATGCGCTCGCGCAGGACCGCCTCCTGTGCCTTGGCCTGGCTGCGGCGGCGTTCGATGAAGACAGTGCCGGTAACACGCGTGATGAAGCCGATACCGGGCCAGTTCGCGACCTCTGCCTTGGAGACGAAATAGATCAACCCGGACGCCCTCAACGCCAGAATGTCGAGCCATGACGAGTGGTTCGCGACCAATGCACCAGTGTGGATGGGCGTGCCCTTTATCAGCAGCTTCAATCCGGCAATGCGCAGGCAAATCCTCGACCAGAATCGTGCAACGCCGAAATGAAACACGATCCACCGCCCAAGGACGCTGCGGAGCGCACGGCCCGCCAGAAAGATGCCAACGCAGATGAGAGTAACGGTCACGAGCAGTCCGACGCGAATGCCACCGCGGACCTTGCCCATCGGGCTTGGCGGCTCGAGGATCGGCGGTTCTGCCTCGTTCCAGGTATTCATTCAGTTGCGTTGATCATTTGGGCTCGGCCGTTCAACCCAGGATCCGATCGACCGAGCCCCCCCGCTTTCGGGAGTAGAACTTTCGATATCGTTGTACCATCCGAGAGGTATCCATCAGCAAGCAGACATCCACCGTGTTGAAATCGTAGTCCACATAGGCGCCGTCGCCAACATAGCCACCGAGGCGGATATAGGCTTTGATCAGTGCCGGGATCTGGCGCATGGCCTCGATCTTTTCGATCTTGTCAGGCGGCAGAAGGTCCATCCGCTCGTAATGGGCATCTACGGTCCTGACGCGCAGGTCGGGCGGCGCGAGATGATTGTGATGCAGGTAGGACAACGCCTGAGCCAACGGTTTGGGGTCACTGCCATGGAAACTCGCCACGCCGAACATGATCGGAATGTCGTGTTCGGCCACATATTCGCCAAGCCCGGTCCAAAGGAGATGCATGCCTGCGCCGCCTCTGTGTTCAAGATCAACACAGGACCGGCCAAGCTCGACCGTGTTGCGTGGATAGTTCAGCAGGAGTGAAAGATCATATTCCGACTGCCCATAGAACCCTATCCCTTCGCGGGCAACGTCTCCGCGCATCAGACGATAGACACCGACGACGCCAGCTTCGACCTCGGGGTCTTCGGATTCATTGTCGATGAGGAGCAAATGCTCGAAATAGGGATCATACGCGTCCCGTTCGCGACGATCCGTTGCATCTTCGTCCGATGGGGTCGCGCCCATCTCCTCCACAAACACGCGGTACCGCAAACGCTGGGCTGCGGCGACATCCGCTTCGTTGTCCGCCAGCCGGACAGTAAACCGGCCCGCCTCGATACGCATCCCCGACACCCCTTGATCACTCCCCTGCCGCCTGCTCACCCGGCGGCATTGCGCGCGGACACTAGGTGCAAAGACACATGCACGCAAGCATCGTGCATCCAGCCTTCACGGCACCGTTTCTGTGGCAGCATATTGAATCCGTTAACCCTTTTCGGATTCAAAAGGTCTAAACATAGTTAAAGATGATCGGGCGAAACGAGCTCGAGATCTGCACCAACACCAACCAGAACCATCTTGCCACAGTGTTCAAAGTTAACAGTAACCTTATCCGCAATGATTGATTGCACCTGTCCCATGCCCCATTCGGGGTGAGAACGCATGCGCACCAATGCGCCGACCTCGAAACCGTACACCATGTGTGGCACATAGAACGACATCAGCATGAGGGCCAGCTAAATGCCGACAGAGACGTCCGCCTCCAATGATCTAGCGAGCGCAATTTCCTCACGGATCTGCCACGATCTTGTCAGTCCCGTGGGTGCGGTTGTGAACGGCATTGATCTGATGAAAGAGATCGGTGCGATCGGGCTGGAAGACGAAATTGCGATGATTGGCCAAAGTGCGGATCGGGCGTCCGGGCTGTTGCAGTTCTACCGGATTGCCTTTGGCAGTGCGGCGCAGGATGCACAGCCCCTCAGCCGCGCGCTTCTGCGCAATCAAGCTCGGTCCATGATTAACTGGCAGCGCGTCAGTCTGGCCTGGGAAGAGGCCGATGGCCCTTCTCTCTCGCGCGGTGAGGCCAAACTTTTATGCCTGCTGTTGCTGTGCGCGCGCGGCGTGACCGGAATGTCTGGTGTGATCGAGGTCGGATTGGAGAGCAACGCGACCTGCCCGCTGCACGTGTCTGTCGTCAGTGCTGGCACCACGGACACAGATGCGCGGCTGGAAATGCTCTCCGGCTCGGTCGGCACGGAGGCGGCAACGGCCCAGTCGGTCGAGTATTTCCTGGCACGCGCGACTGCGATGGAACTTGGTTTGAAACTTCACACCGCAAGGACAGCAGAGCGGATCACAATGATGGCGACCCAGTCGTAATCATAGGGCGCGCAGGTCGGTACTGTATTCTTTGCTGCGGGCCCGGTAGCGTGCAGCAGCCTGCTGTAGTCCGACAATATCTTCATCAGTCAGGGTGCGGATCACCTTGCCGGGCTGGCCCATGACAAGCGAGCAGTCCGGGATCTCTTTGCCCTCGGTGATCAGCGCATTGGCCCCGATCAGGCAGTTCTTCCCGATCTTGGCCCCGTTCAGCACCACCGCACCCATGCCGATCAACGTTCCGTCACCAACAGTACATCCGTGCAGCAAAGCCATGTGACCGACTGTGACATTGGCGCCGACATGCAGGGGGAACCCCGGATCCACATGGCAGACAACGCCATCCTGTACGTTCGAGCCCTCGCCGATGCGGATAGGCTCGTTGTCTGCGCGCAGGACCGCGTTGAACCAGATGCTGGAGTTCGGCTCGAGAATAACCTGACCGATCACCTGGGCACCCGGCGCCACGAAGCAACGTTCCGGATCTCGCAGGATCGGCTTGAGGTCACCGAGAGTGTAGAGCGTCATGGTTTTCTCTCTCGAAATTCGTGGCCAAGGTCGTCGACGAACCCGCGCATCCCGGGCTGTCGTATCAAACGGAGACGTTCAGCCGAGACAATTGTCCTGATCTGGTCATAGCAAGTTTCCAGATTGTCGTTTACGAGTACGTAATCATATTCTGCCCAGTGGGAAATCTCCGACATCGCTTGATCCATGCGACCACGGATCACATCAGGGGCATCCTTGCCCCTCGAAATTAATCTTTGTTCCAGTGTTGTGATCGACGGCGGAAGGATGAAAACGGACACGACAGCGTTGCCCAAAGCGGACAGCCGAAGCTGCTGAGCGCCTTGCCAATCGACATCAAAAAGGACGTCACGCCCTGCCCCGATCGCGGCTTCAACAGGGGCCCGCGGTGTGCCGTAGAGATTGCCGAACACCCCGGCATATTCCAACAAACCACCATCTCCGATCATCTGCTCGAACTGGGAACGATCCAGGAAAAAGTAATGTTTTCCGTGAGTTTCACCTTCTCGTGCAGGGCGAGTGGTGGCCGAAACCGACATCTCAAACGCTGTATCATCCTCCAGAAGTCGACGCGTCAGAGTAGACTTCCCCGCCCCTGATGGCGACGAGATCACAAGCAGCAATCCATTGCGTTGGCCTGTTGTCATCGCAGTGCTCCGAGCCTTTCATCCAGCCGTAAACCGCCGTCTTCTATTGCCGCGTTGGCCGGGCATATCAACCTTCTATGTTAACACAAAGCCTCCGGCGACTGCGTACACTCATTCATAGAATCAATGACAGCGACGATGTGTTGGCATGCTCCTTGCTGGATACCCGGTTGTCCCCAAAGGGCAACCTGCCATAGCGGCGGTTGGTGAAAACTGTTATTGAAGGGTAAATCTGATGGACCAAGATGACATTCTCCCAGAAGATTATGTGAAACTGGATGCGTATCGTTTGAATCGAAGCCACGACATGATCCACTCCGAGCTGCGCGCGCTGTACAACTATTGGAACACGCTGCGCGCTGGCCGGACGACTCCGCTGCGCTCGGATATCGATCCGCGCGACATGCAGTGCGATGCGCGCAATCTGTTCATTCTGGAGAACCTCGGGCGTGGAAACATCCGTTTTCGCCTTGCAGGGACAGCGATCGTCGAGGCGTTTGGGATGGAGCTGCGCGGCATGAATGCTCGGGCAATCATGTCCACCGCATCCCGCGAAAGCTTTACCGCGCTGATCACCGAAGCACTGGAAGATCCAGGCGCGGGATATGCACGGCTACGCGACGCCTCAGACGAAGAATCACTGTGGGAAGTCAACCTGCTGCCTCTGCGGTCAGATTTCGGAATGATCGACCGTGTTATCGGCTGCCTGCATCCGTTGACCCGTCCGGGCCCGCGTCGCAACGCAAGTCCACTGCGCTTCCGTATCGAGCACATGAGCGTCGAGCCGGTGAACGCGACCACGCGGGAGCTTTCGCTGCCCTCCCCGATCGAGACATACGCAGAGACGCGTCTGCCCGAACGCCATCTGTCCGAGGCAGTTGATGACATGCTGCCACCCGTTCGTGGCTTTGAGCTGAAAGCCATCGAGGGTGGCCTTGAAGGCATAACTGACCAGGCAGACCGGCCCGCACCAACCCGTGGTCACTTGCGTCTGATCAAGGACTAAGACCGCTCAGGCGGCGCCTTTGGCCTCTGCAGCACGGGCTAGAAAGCCCGTCAGGTCTCCATATCCCGTTAAACGTTTCTCGAACTCCAGACCAAGGCGTGCGGCAGCGTTCCGCGCCTTGGCCTCAATCTTTGGGTCGTCGGTCTGAGCGAGATAGACGATCTTGGTGTAATTGCCGAAGATCATCGGAAGCAGTTCGGGGTGTCGGTCAAGCCCCATGCCCTTCCACATCAGCGTCTCGAACTGTTTCGCCAGGAAGTCCGTCAAATAAAATGCCGTGATCTCGTCATCATGCGCTGAAAATCGGTCGTTGCCCTCAAAGAAGCTATAACAATGCGGGCCTTCGATACGTTGGACGCCTTCCTCGTCGCAGACCTTGTCCAGCAGCCCCCCCGTCCCGCAATCCGCGTAGACCACGTATATTGTCTGATATCCGTCGGCCCGTGCACGTGAGATGCGCGTGCGCACAGCGTCAGGGATCATTTGTGGATCATTGTGCAGTTTCGCAGGAAGGCATGCGAGATCCAGATGCGTCCATCCATTCAGATCCCGCAGCGCAAGGATCTCCCGCGCAAGCGCACCGCACGCCAAAAGCAAAACGCGTCCCGAAGTGTTCGGCGCTGTTACTTCCAGACCGGCCTCGGCCAATTCGGCATCATCCCAGGTCACCCGAGGCGCACAGCCGTCCCATAGGCCACCACCTCGGCCGCCCCGCCCATGATCATCGACGTGGTGATACGCACAGCCACCACCGCATCGGCGCCCGCGTCGTGTGCATCCGCTGTCATGCGATCCAGCGCCTGCTCGCGCGCGGCAGCCAGAAGCTGCGCATACTCCTTCACCTCACCTCCTACGAGGTTCCGCAGCGATGCCACAATGTCTGAGCCAACATGTTTCGCCCGAACAATCGAACCACGGGCTATCCCAAGCGCCTCGGCGATTTCGTGCCCCGGCACATGGTCAGTGGTGACAACAATCATGGCTCACCTTTCGATGTTCTCGTAGTGGTCATCTTCAGAGTTCTTCAGCCGTTGCCGAAGGACGACGGCAAAAATTGCAATCATACCGATAAAAATCATCAGTCCGGGAAGTAGCAGACCGTTGGTCGCCACCACGCCCAACACCAGCGCCACGAAATATCCGAAAAGCGCCAAGGCAGCAAAAGCCGCAACCATGATGAGCACAACATTATCTAATTTCATGGCTTGCTCCCGTCTGATGTTAAGATGGGGCGAGCAATGTGACTATGCAATACGGCTTATCCAGCCGCCATCTGGTTGTGTTTGCGTGCCATGAATTCCTTGGCCGTTTCCACTGCAACAGCTGCATCGCGGCAATAGGCGTCGGCTCCGATGGCTTTGCCGAACTCCTCGTTCAGCGGCGCACCACCAACCAGCACGACATGATCGTCGCGGATGCCCTTTTCCTTCAGAGCATCAATCACAACCTTCATGTAAGGCATGGTTGTCGTCAGAAGTGCGGACATGCCCACGATGTCGGGTTTATGCTCGTCAATCGCTTCGAGGTAGTTCTCGACCGCGTTATTGATGCCAATGTTGTGGACGTCAAACCCGGCGCCCTCCATCATCATCGCAACGAGGTTCTTGCCGATATCGTGGATGTCGCCCTTGACCGTGCCGATGACCATCGTGCCCAGCTTAGGCGCACCTGTTTCGGCCAGTAGCGGACGCAGGATAAACATCCCCGCTTTCATTGCGTTGGCGGCCAACAGGACCTCGGGCACAAACAGGATCCCGTCGCGGAAATCAATGCCGACGATCCGCATCCCCTCGACCAGCGCCTTGGTCAGCGCGTCATAAGGGGTCCCGCCGCGACCAAGCAGGATGTTCACACCCTCCTCGATCTCTTCCTTTAGACCGTCATACAGGTCGTCGTGCATTTGTTGGACGAGTTCGTCGTCGTCCAGCTCGCTCAGCACGATGTCTTCTTCTTCCTCAGACATTTAGTGACCTTTCCCGCCCAAGGCTCCAACACGTATAGCAATACAAGAATCGGGTAAATGGGGTGCCTACAATTCCGCCGCTTTCTTGCCGGTTCCCGACGCCAATGTTGTCTCATGCTTGACGCGGGTCGGGTGCCTTGGCAAGCACGCACGCATGCGTGGCTCGGAAACAGTGCAGGCGATGCGGCCCATTCTGCTTCTGATCGCGGCAATCTGGATCGTGGAGGGCGTGAACCAGCTTCTGGGGCATCGGCTCAACCAGTGGTTCGGGCTGTTGCCGCGCAGCATTCCCGGTCTGGTCGGCGTCCCGACCATGCCACTGCTGCACGGAGGCTTCGGGCATGCTGCGGCGAACACCCTGCCGCTGCTGATTCTGGGTAGTATCGGGTTGGCTGTGGCCCCCAAGAGGTTCTGGGGTGCGACCGCTTTGATCATCCTGGTGTCAGGGCTTGCAGTCTGGGTGCTGGCGCGCCCGGCAATCGTTGTCGGCGCAAGCGGGTTGATCTTTGGCTGGTTCGGCTTTGTGCTGATGCTCGCAATCACAGAACGCAGCATGCGCGCCCTCGCCGGGGCTGTTGTCGTGATTGTCATTTATGGCGGGATGGTCTGGGGTGTGTTCCCAACCCAGACCGGAAACATCTCGTGGGAGGCGCATCTTTTCGGTGCGCTCGCAGGTGCCCTCGTCGCACGGATGCTGCGCGAGCGCTGAAGTTCAGCTGCGCTTACGCCCTCTGCGTCCCCGGGTGCGGCTTTCGGTATGTGCATTCGCGCCGGTGCCGTCATCCGCCGACGTGAACTCACCGACTTCTTGGACGATCCTGTCAAGGCTTGGACGCGCGCCAACCTCATGCGCTTCAAGGGCTGTTTTCATGGCGACCAGATGTTCAGGCTTGGTGCCGCAGCACCCACCTATCAGACGCGCGCCCGAATCCCGGGCAAGACATGCATAGCGCGCCATCAGTTCGGGCGTGCCATCATATTCAATCAGCCCGTCGACATATTTCGGGATGCCCGCGTTCGCCTTGGCGACGACGATGGCATTCGGATCCGCCTCCGAGATCCCAAGCACAGTGCGCAGCAAATCCGGGGCGCCGGTTCCGCAATTCGCGCCAAAGGCCAGAGGAGAGTTGGACACGCTGCCTGCCAAAGTGGCGAAGCCGCTGGACGTCAGGCCCATCATGGTCCGCCCTGCCGTGTCAAATGAGAGCGTACCGCAAAAGGGGGCGCTTTCGGCATCCGCCGCTTCGGCGACGGCGCGGAACTCTTCTTCGGACGAGATCGTTTCGGCCCAGATGACATCAACACCGCCATCCAGAAGCCCACGGATCTGCTCGCGGAACGCATCGACAGCGTCTTCGTGCGACAGTGGCCCGACAGGCTGCAGAATCTCGCCCGTCGGCCCCACGGAACCGGCAACGACCACTTTACGCCCGGATTTGGCAACACATTCCCGTGCAATCTCGGCCGCGGCCTTGTTCAGCTCGTGCACCCGGCTCTGCGCATCGTGCAACTTCAACCGGTACCGTGAGCCGCCAAACGAGTTGGTCAGGATGACATCAGAGCCTGCCCCGATAAACCCGTCATGGAGCGCACGGATCTTGTCCGGCGCATCTACATTCCAAAGCTCCGGTGCATCTCCTGACATCAGCCCCATGGCAAACAGGCTCGTACCCGTCGCGCCATCCAGCATCAACCAGTCGCGGGTTTCAAGAAGCTCCGTCAGGGCGTTGGTCATATCGTCAATTCCTTTGGTCGAAGTTTGGTCCGAGCGCTATGCAGCTTTGGCAGCGCGCGCAATGTCCTCGATACGGCCAACCATGGCACGCAGTCCGTTTGATCGCTGTGCAGAGAGTGCCTGTTCAAGGCCAAGGCGACCCAGTTCAGCCCGGATGTCCATGTCGCGAATAGCAGCAACGGATTGTCCGGAGATCAGGCTGATCAGCACGGCAATCAGTCCGCGCACGATCATCGCATCCGAATCGCCTTCGAACCGTAGGACCGGACCATCGGATGTGTCAGCCAGATCAGGCACAAGCCAGACCTGACTGGCACATCCCTCGACCTTGACGGCATCCGTACGGCGTTCGGCGGGAAGTTCAGGCATCTCTTTGCCAAGCTCAATGATATAGCGATATCGATCCTCCCAGCCGTCAAACAGCTCGAGGTTCTCGGTGATTTCGTCGAATGGCGGCAGATCTGTCATAAAGCCTCTTTTTCAGAGCTTCTGATCTAGTCCCTGCTTCGGCGTCCGTCCAGTGCGCGGAACCGCACGTATCGACGTGCGATGACTGGAAAGGTTGCCAATTTCCGAGAACCCCGCATAAGGTCCCGCCAAAGCAGGGATAATCGTACTGGGGATATACGCCATGCGTACAACGGGCATTTTCGGGTTTGTGATTGTGGCCGGACTGGCACTGGGCGCCTGTTCGACGGGCACTGCAGTAGATGACGTCGGTACGCTTTGGGGCGAGCAAAGCACCGCCGAGCGGGAGGCCGCTGAGTCACGGGCGCAGGCAATCCTTGCGAGAATCCCGGTTCAGTCCGTGCAATCCATCGAGATGGGCCGCACCCGCGATGGTTTCCTGATCACTGCGATGGGGACTGCGGCGGGGCTGGGTTATTCCCTGCCCACGCTGCGCGTCAGACGACAGGGCGCACCAGGCGTGGACGGCTATATCGAGTATGATTTTGTCGCCGTGGCTCCGGCACAGGGTTTCGCGTTCCCGCCCGGCACAACGCAGAGCCGGGCCATGCGGGCGGACCTGCCGGTAACACTCAGACAATTGCAGGGCGCATCTGGCTTGCGTGTACTGGCCTTAAACGGCGGCGTGCAGATGGATTTCTAGAGCTCAGGCCGGGTTGACCTCGATCACCTGAACCCCGCCCGGACCCACGGCCAGGGCAAGTTCACCCGTCTTGAGGCGCAACGCGTCAGCGCCAAAAATCTCGTTGCGCCAACCCTTGAGCGCTGGCAGATCGGGGTTGTCTTCACCTGCAAGTGCCTCCAGATCCGCTGAAGGCGCGATCAGCTTTGGCGCTACGCCAATCTCCTCGGCACGCGCTTTGAGGAACACTTTCAAAAGGTCGGCAATCGCTTGAGCGCCTTCACGGCGTCGCGGAGGAACCGTGATCTCGGGGCGGTCCTCCTTCGGACAGGCAAGACCTGCTGCGATGGCTTCGATGATCTGCTTCGAGGTTTCAGGCTTGCGCGCCTCGCGTTGTAACAGACGCAGTTTACCTAGATCTTCGGGCGTTTTCGGCTGTGCCGAAACAACTTCCATCAACGCGTCATCCTTGATGATCCGCCCGCGCGGGACGTCACGTTCCTGCGCCATGCGCTCGCGCCATGCAGCCAGTTCGCGGACTATCGCCAGCAGTTTCGGGCTTTGCGCACGGGCCTTGACCCTGCGCCAAGCGCGTTCCGGGGTCAGATCATATGTCATGGGATCTGTCAGAACGGCCATCTCTTCTGCCACCCAATGCCCCCTGCCGGCAGACGCGATCTGCGCCGACAGCTTTTCATAGATGTCCCGCAGATGCGTCACATCGGCCAGCGCGTAGACCAGCTGCTTTTCACTCAGCGGGCGGCGTGACCAGTCGGTGAACCGAGACGACTTGTCGACCTGGGCGTTCACCACCTTGCGCACCAGTGTTTCGTAGCCGACCTGTTCGCCGTGTCCGCAAACCATGGCAGCCACCTGCGTGTCGAACAGCGGCGTTGGCATGACTTTGCCCTGATGCCAGAAAATCTCGACATCCTGCCGGGCCGCATGGAACACCTTGACCACGGCCTCGTTGGCCATCAACGCGTATAACGGCGCCAGATCGATGCCATCGGCCAGCGGATCAATCAGGACAGCATCCTTGTCGCCGCCGCCGGGCCTGGCCATCTGCACCAAACAAAGCTGCGACCAGTAGGTCCGCTCCCGCAGAAACTCTGTATCGACTGTAATGTAGGGAAACTGGGCAAATTCTTCGCAGATCGCGGCCAGTTCCGAAGTTTCGGTAACCATGTGCATTTGGGCGTCATAACGGCTTGCATCAGCGATGTCGCGGAGAAAACACGAAAAATCCGGTTTATTCGGCGTCCGTTGCGGATATTGTATTGCGTGAAAACGGAGGGGTTGTGATGCGGACGATACTGGTTGCCAATCAGAAAGGCGGGGTTGGCAAGTCGATGATCGCAGTGAATCTTGCGGCTGCCCTGTCGCGCGGCGGCCTGCGAGTAGCCTTGGCTGATGCGGACAGGCAGATGTCCTCTCTGGGATGGCTGCGGCGTCGGCCGGAGAACGTGCCGCAGATCCGCGGGATAGACTGGACCAAGGCTGCCAGCATTGGCGAATATCCCAAGAAGCTGGATTGGTTGATCATAGATGCTCCAGGATCCCTGAAGGGCTCGAAGGCCGAATCGCTGATTGCCGAAGCGAAGGCCGTCCTGACGCCTGTTCAGCCTTCGGTGTTCGACGAGGAAGCCACAAAGGGCTTCTTGGAAGAAATCGACGATATGAAACGTGTACGCAAGGGCAAGGCGCAGGTGCATCTGGTCGCGAACCGGATAAAGGCACGGTCGCGGGCCGCAGAATCGTTGGACTATTTTCTCGACCAGCTGGGGCATGCGCCCTTGGCCTGGATCACGGAACGGGCTGCCTACGGGGATCTCGCAGCGCGGGGTCTGTCTATCTTTGACAAACAAACGACAGCGCTCGTTCCCCTCAAAACCCAGTGGGCGCCAATTTTCTCTGAATTGGGCGCCTGATTTCCTTTTGCCGAACGTGAAAGTTTTATGCGGCATAAAAATGTGAATTTGACATTTAAACTGGGGTGTCGTACGGAGAACCAGAATTCAGGTCCATCACGGAGGAGACCATCATGAAGAAAATACTCATTGCGACCACATGCTGCGTGGCACTTGTCGGCTGTCAGACTGTCCAGGACAACCAGAACACTGCCATCGGCGCAGCAGCTGGTGCTGCCATTGGTGCGGCTGCCGGAACGCTTGTGGGCGGAAACGACCGCCGGAACGCGCTGGTTGGCGCAGGGATTGGTCTTCTGGCAGGTGCCGCCGTTGGTCAGTATCTCGACCAGCAGCAGCGTGATCTGGAAGCAGGTCTTGCCGGCACCGGTGCCGAGGTCGAGCGCCAGGGCGATCAGCTTCTCGTTAATCTGCCATCGTCGATCACGTTCGACACGGGCTCGGCACAAATCAAGCCAGAGTTCCAGTCTTCCTTGGATCAGGTTGCCCAGACGTTCAACAAGTACCCCGAAAGCTATGTCGACGTGGTTGGCCACACTGACTCGCGCGGCTCGGACGCCTACAACCAGCAGCTTTCCGAGCGTCGGTCGGGTGCGGTATCCAACTACCTTTCGAACCGCGGCGTGAACTCCGCGCGTCTTGCATCGTTTGGTCAGGGCGAAAGCGCACCGGTGGCATCAAACGATACGACTGAAGGTCGTGCCGCGAACCGTCGGGTCGAGTTGCGCATCACGCCTGCGACACAGAATCAGGGCTGATCTAGCTGCTGTGATTGATGAAGCGGCCGGGTTCGTCCCGGCCGCTTTCTTTTTGGACGTTGCACACCATATGGCGGCGCATGACAGCAACAGAGACTGATCCCACACCGTTTCCAGCACCCGGTGCATCGCGGCTCCGGCTGTGGACAGAGTTGATCGCACTATTCGTCGGCGTCCCGATCCTGATGGCCGTTTTCTTCGAGTTCCTGCAACGACAACGGCTTCTATTCGGTCTGATCTGGTTGCTCGCCCTCGTTGCCTGGTTGCTGCTGACCCGCACACCTGGCTGGACGCCCAGACAATTGCTGCGTGGGCCGGTACTGGGTGAATGGCGGGTCATTCTGCTTTATTGGCTGGTGACCGCAGTGACCTGCACGGCCTTCGTCTTTGCGATTGCCCCGAACATGTTTCTGTCCTTTGTGTTGGCACGGCCAGAGCTCTGGCTGATGGTGATGATCGCGTATCCCATCGCCTCTGCCCTGCCGCAGGAAATCATCTACCGCACCCTGTTCTTCGAGCGCTATCAGGTGCTTTTCCCATCCGCCACCGCCGCTATCCTCGTCAATGGCGCGCTCTTTGGATTTGGGCACCTGTTTTATGACAGTTGGGTCACCATCACGATGACTGCTGCTGGAGGGGCGATCATGGCATGGGCCTACTTGCGCAACCGCTCGACCTTGCTGGCATGGGTGCTCCACGCGCTGGCGGGGCAGTTGGTGTTCACGGCGGGGTTGGGTCAGTACTTTTATTCCGGCGCAGTTGGCTGATCTGGGTGGACCAGCGGGCGGGCTGCCACTAGACCGCCACGATGTTCGCGACCGCCATCCAGAAACTGACCCTTCACTGGTCCCGCAAGGTGCTGACCCGGTTCACCCGGGATGCTTCAGCACAAGATCTTCCGCTGACGCTGATGGTGCCCCTTGCGCCCAAGGACGTGGCCCGCGCCCGCATGTCGATTCCTCTGATGCAGGAGCGCATTGCCCACCCCGTCGAACGCACAGTGGTCGTTGCCCCGGACCATGCCGAGATCCGCACCCTATGCGCAGAGCTTGGATTGGAATTCGTAGGCGAGACCGAACAATTGGAAGCATTGTTAGGCTCAGACTACGAATTAACCCGTGGCTGGCTGCGCCAACAGTTCCTCAAACTCAACGCGTGCCGATGGCTCGATGCCGAGCATGTGCTCGTCATTGATTCGGACACCTACCCTCTGAGGCCAACCGCTTTTACCGATGGCGCCAGACACATCCTCTATCGCGGCGATCCGAACAAGGAGCCGTTTCGGAAGTTTACGCAAACCTTGCTTGGTCACCTGTCCGCACAGCCGCCAAACTTCGTTGCCCACTGCATGCTGTTTCATCGGCCTTGGGTCGACGAGCTTTTTGCCGAGATCGAGGCACGCCATGACACGTCTTGGGCCAAGGCCATGTTCACGCTGACACAGAACCCGGCCAACGGCATGATGTCGGAATACGATATTTATGGCTGTTTTCTGGCCCAGACGCGACCAGATGCATTTACCCAGACTTACTACGCAGGGATCAAGGCACCATCGGTGGAGTTTCTTGCTGAGCGGCCCCTGCCCGCCTGGAAACACCGGTTCAGGTTCCTGTCGAACCACGAACGCGGCTGATCGGCACCTTGACAGTCGCGTTGGCACAAGGTCTACCGCGCCCATAAATCCGCCTTGCGTTCAGAACAGAACCCGCCCGTCCCTTGGAGACCAGCATGCACGCTTACCGCTCGCACACTTGCGCCGATCTTAACAAAGATAATGTGGGCGATACGATCCGCCTGTCGGGCTGGGTGCACCGGGTGCGGGACCATGGCGGCGTCCTGTTCATCGATTTGCGCGATCACTATGGAATGACGCAGGTTCTGGCCGATCCAGACAGCCCTGTGTTCGCCGAGGTCGAGAAGGTCCGTTCCGAGTGGTGCATCCGCATTGACGGCACAGTGAAGGCACGGGATCCCGAACTTGTGAACCCGAAGATCCCGACCGGCGAGGTCGAGGTTTTCGTGCGTGATCTCGAAGTGCTTGGCGCATCTGAAGAACTCCCGCTAATGGTGTTCGGGGAGACGGAGTATCCCGAAGAGACGCGCCTGAAATATCGCTTCCTCGACCTGCGCCGCGAAAAGCTTCAGAAAAACATGGCGTTGAGATCGGACGTTGTGGCGTCAGTGCGCAAACGCATGTGGGATATCGGGTTTCGCGAGTTTCAAACGCCAATCATTACCGCGTCCAGCCCAGAGGGAGCGCGGGACTTTCTGGTGCCGTCGCGCCTGCATCCCGGCAAGTTTTACGCACTTCCGCAGGCGCCCCAGCAGTTCAAACAGCTGATCATGGTTTCGGGCTTCGACAAGTACTTTCAGATCGCGCCCTGTTTCCGGGATGAGGACCCGCGCGCGGATCGCTCGCCGACGGACTTCTATCAGCTCGATCTGGAAATGAGTTTTGTCGAGCAACAGGATGTTTTCGATACAGTTTCTCCTGTCATCGCGGGTGTGTTCGAGGAGTTCGGCGGAGGCCGCAAGGTCGATGCAGCAGCTGACTGGCCGCAGATCCCCTACCGCGAGGCATTGCTGAAATATGGCACCGACAAGCCGGATCTGCGCAACCCGATCGAGATGCAGGTCGTCTCGGAGCATTTCGCGGGCTCGGGCTTCAAGATCTTCGCCAGCCTGCTGGAAAAGGAGGGCACCGAGATCCGCGCCATTCCCGCGCCCAAGGGCGGCAGCCGGAAGTTCTGCGACCGGATGAACAGCTTTGCTCAGAAGGAAGGCCTGCCGGGCATGGGCTATATCTTCTGGCGAGATAAAGAAGAAGCTACCGTCAAGTACGAGAAGAATCCTGATGGTTCACGCGGGGCGTTGCTTCCGGGTGTAGAGTTCCACGAAGTTGGCGAAGCGGCAGGGCCGCTGGCCAAGAATATCGGCCCCGAACGGACCGAAGCGATCCGCCAGCAGCTGGGTCTTGGCACAGGCGACGCGGCGTTCTTCCTGGGCGGAAAGCCTGACAGCTTTGTGCGGGTCGCCGCCAAGGCGCGTGACACTGTCGGCGCAGAACTCGAATTGACCGACCTTAACCGCTTTGCCTTCGCATGGATCGTCGATTTCCCGATCTACGAGAAGGACGAGGAAACCGGCAAGATCGATTTCGAGCACAACCCGTTCTCCATGCCTCAGGGCGGCGCAGCGGCGTTGGAGGGTGATCCGCTGAAAGTCCTTGGTTATCAATATGATCTGGCCTGCAACGGATATGAGTTGGTGTCTGGTGCGATCCGGAACCACAAGCCCGAGATCATGTTCAAGGCGTTCGGGATCGCAGGGTACGGCGAAGACGAAGTCCGCAAACGCTTTGGCGGGATGGTCAACGCCTTCACCTATGGCGCTCCGCCGCATGGTGGCTGTGCTGCCGGTATCGACCGGATCGTCATGTTGCTGGCGGACGAGCAGAACATCCGAGAGGTCATCATGTTCCCGATGAACCAGCGGGCTGAGGATCTGATGATGGACGCGCCCTCTGTGCCGACCAACGAGCAGTTGCGGGACCTGGGCCTGCGGGTTGTACCGCAGGATTAGAGTGCCGTCGCGAGCCCTATTCCGCCTGCAAGGATCAGACTGAGCGCCCAGACGATCTCGAGATCAAACCAGGATTTCGAGATGAATTGCACGCCAAGCCATTTGTAGACGGCGTAGGCCATGCCGCCACCAGCCACCGTCATGGCGACCGTGTGTGCGAGCGCAACCAATAGGGCAAGTCCGATATTCCCGGCCATCAGGTCCGACGCCGCACGATGCCCGGTGTCCAGTTCCTCGACCGCGCAGAGGCCCAGATAAATCGGCACCAGCATCAGCGCCGCCCCGTGCGCCACCGCTACCAAAAATGACCAGAGGGCGAGCTTTTTGGGCGGCACCCGTGCCAGGAATCGCGGATGGCGGCGGGTCCAAAGGATGTAGCATCCGACCCCGACAACCAGCAGCCCTGCCCCAATACGCAGCTCGCTTTCCCAAGTGATCAGCAAGGTCATTGCCGCAAAAGGCAACAGGATCACCAGCATTGCCACCGTATGCCCAAGCGCAAGGGCGCCGATGGCATTCCACAGCGCCCCCTCGCGCCGCTCCATCAACGGCGCCGACACCGCGAGCGGCCAGCCCATCCCCGGGTTCACCCCGTGATAGATACCGCTCGCGACAACAGCTATCCAGAGCCCCGTAGTGGAGCTTAGGAACTCTTCCATCCCCTAGACGGACGGGTAGCAGAAGCTGTCCGTCGAACAGTCTCCGCCTTCCAGCCGGATCTGGTGCGACCGGTAGCCTTCGGGGAAGTTGATGTAGAAGTCGGGGTCCAGCTCCAGCCCGCCATTCTCGCCGACATTGGCCATGACCATCTGCCCGCCGCTGTCGTTCGGGTAGAACTGGTCATCCCAGGTCGAATAAAGCGAGTTGGTCCAGTAGACGCGCTTGCCATCCCGGCTGATCTCGACCATTTGCGGCCCATAGGCGAACTCGCCGCCACTTGGGTGCTTG
>JBGCFK010000249.1:0-12475 GCA_045106875.1 Paracoccaceae bacterium
GTTGTGGCCGTGCACGGTGCCGGGTTGACCAACCTGCTGTTCTGCCGCCCCGGAACCCGCGTGATCGAGATCTTCCCCGGTAACTTCGTCAAAAGCCCCTATTGGTGGCTCTGCCGTCAGCTTGGATTGGTCCACATCCCAGTTACTGGCGGCCCCGGCGATTATGATCAGCACTTCGAGGTCGATATCGCTGCCGTCACACAGGCGCTCGAGCCTACTGCTTGACCGGGCCACCGACGCCCAATAACAACCGGCCTCGATCAAGGAGACCGGACCATGACCCACACCCCGCGCGTATTCTCGGGCGTGCAGCCCACGGGCGCCCTGACGCTCGGCAATTATCTTGGCGCCGTGAAGCGGTTTGTCGAGCTACAGAACAGCGGTATGGAAACGATCTATTGCATGGTCGACCAGCACGCGATCACCGATACTTTGCGGCAGGAAGATCTCAAGACTGCGACCCGGCGTGTCGCTGCGGCCTTCATGGCGGCGGGGCTGGATCCTGCCAAGTCGATCCTGTTCAACCAATCACAGGTGCCCGCGCATGCGCAGCTTGGCTGGGTGTTTACCTGCGTGGTTCGCCTTGGCTGGCTGAACCGCATGACTCAGTTCAAGGACAAGGCGGGCAAGAACCGCGAGAATGCATCTGGAGGGCTCTACACGTACCCTGCTCTGATGGCCGCTGACATTCTGGTCTACAAGGGCACTCATGTGCCCGTGGGCGAGGATCAGAAGCAGCACCTCGAACTGGCGCGCGACATTGCCACCAAGTTCAACAACGATTTCGGTGTCGAGGATTTCTTCCCGCTGCCCGAGCCACTGATCGGTGGACCTGCGCCGCGGGTGATGAGTCTGCGCGACGGGACCAAGAAGATGTCCAAGTCGGACCCCTCGGACCAGAGCCGGATCAACCTGACCGATGACGCGGATGCGATTGCCTCGAAGATCCGCAAGGCGCGGACGGACCCCGAACCCTTGCCCGAGACTGTCGATGGGCTGGAGGACCGGGCCGAGGCGCGCAACCTCGTTGGGATCTATGCGGCTTTGGCGGACATGACGGCAGAACAAGTGATTGCCGAGCATGGCGGGCAGGGCTTTGGCGCGTTCAAACCGGCTTTGGCGGAACTGGCGGTCGAGAAGCTTGCACCCCTGACGGCCGAGATGACCCGGCTGGAGGCCGATCCCGCCGAGATTGACCGCATTCTGGGCGAGGGCGCAGACCGGGCCGCCGCGATTGCCGAACCCATTCTGGACGAGACCTATGACATCGTAGGGTTCTTGCGCTCGCGGCCCCGTTAGTCTGACTCGCTGCTCTGGTCTAGCCTGCCAATGTGGGCGCAAGCTTCCTGCTCCCCGGCGTCACAGGCGCGGGCAAGCAGGACCCGCCCAAAGGCTGGATTGGCTGGCAGCCCCTCGCCATACTCGTAAATCAATCCGAGCACATGGCAGCTGTCTGCCTGACCTCTGAAACACAATTCGGCGAACAGGCGGGCGCCTCGGGTCTTGTCTTGTGCGACACCCGCGCCGCGGAGAAAGGCATATGCCGCAGCGCCCAGGCTATCGCATCCCCCCTCCAGCCGCCATCGCAGGCCAGGCGAGAGAACTTTCCGGCCTTTGCGATGTCGCGTCATGGTTCGTCTTTCAATAGATAGAGGTCCCCAAGCACAGAGCAGGCGCGCAGGATACCAGCATCGCATGCGCGTTTTTGATAGTCAGCCGCCAGCACAAGGTCCTTGTCGACTCCGCGCCCTCCGACCAGAGCATCGCCTAGATAAGAGCAACCCTCTGGGACATCCAGATCGCAAGCTTGAAGGTAGTATTTCGCCGCTTTTGCATAGTCCTGGCGAACGCCGTCCCCGCGCCCATATTGGACGCCGTGATTGACGCAGGCTTTTCCAGATCCTGCGCCGCAGGCCAGCCGGATCGTCGCGTTGCGCACGCTGTCCACGTCATTCGGGTTCCAGACCAAAAGGCCAATTCCCATCGCCATCAGGGTGATGCCGATCTTGCATGGCCGTCCCAATCTTGAAAAACATGTCGCAATCAAAAACGGCGCTGCCCCTTTGTACCGATCGACGAAGGTAGAGTACATGCCCGGGCCCTGCAAACACCGACCTGCTTGCGGCCTGTGGAAATCCCTGCCATCCTGCAAGGCTGACATGGTTGAGGGAGAAACCGGTTGCGCAAGTTTCTGGTGGTGGTTGATGAGACCCCCGAATGCATGAACGCGATGCGGTTTGCTGCTCGGCGTGCTCAGAAGACCGGTGGCGGTGTGGTCATGCTGTATGTCATCGCCCCCGATGAATTCCAGCATTGGGTCGGCGTGGCCGAACTGATGCGTCAGGAGGCCCGCGATGCCGCCGAGGCGCGTCTGGGTGAGCTTGCCGTCGAGTTTCAGGACCTTTGCGGGGTGACGCCCGAGTTTGTCATCCGCGAGGGGCAGCGGGCCGATGAGGTCCTTACCCTGATCGAGGATGATACCGAGATCGGCGTGCTGGTGCTGGGCGCCGGCGAGGGTGACAATCCCGGTCCTCTGGTCAGCAACATGGTTTCGCGCATGGGCGGGAAGATGCCGATCCCAGTGACGGTGGTTCCCGGCGCAATGAGTCTGGAGCGTATTGACGCCGTCTGCTAGCGCATCAGCCTTGCGCATTGATCGGGGTCATTTGTCTCGGTCGATACCGAGCGTTTTCAGCACAGACAGAATTGAGATTCCCCCGCCTCACTGCGAGTTCTGGCACTTGTCCCCGACACTTCGCTGTTGGGCGCGCGGCTGACACTGGATGGCTCCGGGCAAAGCGACACAGAACGCCTTGATCGAGAGTTTCAACGGGCGCTTCCGGCCCTCTCGGTACATCGCTTTGCGATCGCCTGCCGGGTAATAGACGAATGCCTGAACGAAACGCTGTTCTCGTCCCTTGCGGAGGCAAGAACCGCGACGACAGAATCGAGGGATGAATACAATCCAACCGGCCGCACCCGTGGCTGGGCAACCTCGCGCGCCATGAGTGGGCGGCCAATGTGACATTGCAAAGGCAGGCCGCGCGGGGCCGGAAAATCAAGACGCCCATTGTCTGAAAGCTGGAGGAGAGTTGGGGCTTGGGTCAGTCCCTGTTCGCCTGTTGTCTGGCAGGCGATGGCATGATTGCCGGGAAGGGTCCCGCTGAGCCAACCCACACTCGTACTCGGACCAGTTCGTTCCGCGGCACGTCACCTTCGGGATCTTGTCCCGACCGGGTTCGTTCAGCTTGTCAGGGCATGGATCCGGCGATGCCAAGTGGTGGGGCGCAAAGGCCAGCACCATCGTCAGGCAATCCGTGCACCAATGCCTTTTGTGAGGATGCCCGCACAATTGCCCCGGCTCAGACCTCGGCTTCGTGCAGAATGGCGAGAAAACTCTCGGAGAAATGATCGGCTTTGGACTTTCCAACTCCGGACAGGTCCAGAAACGCTTCGCGGTTTTGGGGTTTTTGCTCGGCCATCTCGATCAGCGTGCGGGCGTGGGAAATCACGTAGGGTGGTACCGATCGGGTGCGCGCCAGTTCCAACCGGTGCGCCTTGAGGCGGGTGAGCAGGTCCTCATTCTCCGGAGCAAGCGTCGGCGTTGATGTTTTCCGACGGCTTGGAGCCGTCGATTGTCTTGCAGTGATCTTCCGGCACTCGAACTGGCTCTCGCCTCTCAGGATCGCCTGGCCCGATGCCGAGATCTGGAACCCGCCAAATCCCTGGATATCGATCACAAGATGGCCTGCGGAGACCAGTTGCCGCATAAAGGCCTGCCACCATGGCTTGGCCCTGTCGCGACCAATACCGTGCGCGGCAATCCGGTCATGTCCAAGCTCCTGCATGCGCCGGTTTTCCGAGCCGCGGAGGATATCGATGATGTGTGCGGCTCCGAACCGTTGGCCGGTCGCCTCCATCACAGACAAAGCCTGTCTGGCGGGTTCGGTTGCATCCATCATCACTGGTGGATCAAGACAGATGTCACAATTCCCGCATGGCTCGATGCTGTCGCCAAAGTAGTTCAACAGCATGATGCGCCGACAGGTGGATGCCTCGGCATAGGCTACCAGTGCATCCAGCCTCTTATGTTCGCGGCGCTTGGTTGCGTCATCCGAGCCGTCCTCGTCGACAAATCGTCGACGCAGGCGAATGTCGTCCAGCCCGTAGAGCAGCATCGTCTCGGCCGGGGCGCCATCTCGACCGGCACGACCGATCTCCTGATAATAAGCCTCGATGTTGGCTGGCAGATGCGTATGTACGACATAGCGGATATCCGGCTTGTCGATGCCCATGCCGAAAGCGATGGTCGCGACCATGACAACCGGGGTTTCGGTCATGAAACGGTCCTGATTGTGCGACCGCGCAGCCGCGTCCATGCCCGCATGATAGGGTAGTGCGTTGAAGCCTTGCCCGATCAGGGTCGCTGCAATCTCGTCGACATTCTTGCGTGACAGGGCATAGATGATGCCGGACTGACCGGGCCGTGCGTTCAGGAACTGGGTCAGTTGATCGCGCCACTGCGTTCGGGCCTCGGCCCCAAGCGCTATATTGGGCCGATCGAAGCCTGCCACGAACGTTTCGGGCCGGGTGCGGAACAGTTTGCCCACAATATCCTCTCGGGTCGCCGGATCGGCCGTTGCGGTAAATGCGGCCAGACGCGCTTTGGGAAACGCCTCACGCAGCGCACCGAGTTGTTCGTATTCCGGACGGAATGAAGCCCCCCAGCGCGAGATGCAGTGCGCCTCGTCGATTGCGAACATCGCGGGCGAGAGGCGTTGCAGGGCCGTGATCATGCGATCGGTCATCAACCGCTCGGGCGAGAGGTAGAGCAGTCTTGTCTCACCCGCTGCTGCCCGCCGCCACGCCGCCACATTGGTCTCACGGTCGCGCGCCGAGTTGATCGTATCTGCCGCGATGCCGTTCAGCTGAAGGGCTGCAACCTGATCCTCCATCAGAGCGACCAGCGGCGAGACAATCACCGAAAGCCCGTCCATGAGCAAAGCCGGGATCTGATAGCAGAGAGATTTCCCCGCACCCGTCGGCATCACCGCAAGCGCATCTTTCCCGGAGAGCAAGGCCTCCACCACTGGCCCCTGACCGGGCCGAAAATCATCATATCCGAAAGAACGCTTCAGCTCGGACTTGGCAGCTTCCAGAGGGGTCGTCATGGAGGAGGGAACTCTTTCACCAGAGGATGCACGGAAGTTAGCCGAGGATAGCCGCGCAACAAAACACAAACGTAACCGGGTGACAGATCTCAATTGTCCGGAGCTGCCACATAGCGTCAACGATACTGTCTGGCAAAAAACACTGTCGTTGATAGGCTTGGAAAACAGATCAGAGGAGGTGCATTTGGCCCGCAGTACTGCCGTCACCAGTGAAAATCTGACGAAGCTGGGCGCCGAGAAACTGGCCGGCCTCGTTCTCGACGAGGTCGAACGCAATGCCGCTTTCAAACGGAAGGTTTCAGCGGCATTGGCCGGGCAGGCGGGGCCGGACGCTGTAGCGAAGATCATCGACCGGCGTCTTGCCGGGCTGGAGCGGGCCAGAAGCTTCATCGACTGGGACAAAGCCCGGGCGTTTCGAGACGATCTGCAAAGCCTGACGGATGTGATCGAGGCAGAACTGATAAAGTCGGCACCCGGTCTGGCCACAGATCGGTTAATCCGCTTCATTGCAACGCATGAAGCCGTGTTCGAACGCGTGGATGATTCCCACGGCGATGTTCAGGACGTCTATCATCAAGCAATCGAGATGATGGGCAAGGCCGCGGAGGGTCTTGACGCAGCGGAGTCCACTCTCTTGCCGGACAAGGTCATGAACTCCCTCGGTGAGACCAGCCATGGCTACCTGATCGATGTTGCCGGGATCGTCGCCGAATATCTTCCCAAGGCCGTGCTGGATCAATGGGATGCGGATCTGGTCACCCGGATCGATGCGCGCACGACCGAGGAACGTGCACACGCAAGCGACCGGTGGCACTATTCCATGACCTCGCAATGGCGCGTCATGCGCCAAACGCTAGCCCACGCAAGGGGCGATCTTGATCTTATGATCTCGCTGGAGCTTCAGAAGCCGGAGCGGTTGCAAGAGCCACTTGCGCTTGCCAGTACGCTCTTTGATCTAGGACGCCCCGAGGATGCGCTCGAATGGGTGCGGCGGTGCAGTAACGGGTCGAGAAGCGAGGGAGAGAACCCGCGGCAGATCATGCTGGAAGCCAAGATCCTGATGCATCTGAGCCGCCAGCCCGAAGCTTCAGACCTGCTCTGGCAGGGCTTTGCTGCAACCCTGTCGCCGGATCTTCTTCGCATGCATCTGAAGGCGCTTCCCGATTTTGAGGATATCGAGGCAGAGGAACGCGGGATGCAGGTTGTACTGGACCATCCCAACAGGATGGCCGCGCTTTCCTTCTTCATGGCTTGGCCCAAGCTCGACCATGCCGCCGCAGTGATCACCGCGGATCCTGACCAATGGGATGGCGGCGACTGGTACATCCTGCCAGGCATGGCCGACACGTTGAAACACGACCACCCGGTCGCTGCGACCATTCTCTACCGCAAGCTTCTCGACAGTATTCTCAGCCGTGCCCGATCCAAGGCCTACGGGCACGCTGCCCGATATCTCGCGACCCTCGGCAACATTGCACCCTCTGCCGAGGCGAACCCTGACCGGCCAGGATCGCTTTGTTCCCATGAGACCTACCTATCAGAGTTGAAAACCAACCACGCCCGAAAGTCAGGCTTCTGGTCAAAGGTGGGGGCAACGTGAAATCAGTGATGGACCGTCGTGGAGGTCCAGCGGGTGACTGGCTTTCCCGGTTGCTGAATACCAAAGCGGACATCCAATTCACGATTGGGCGGGCGTATCTGTTCTGCTACCGGGATTTGGTCGGGAGTATCGAAAGGGGAGATTCAGTATCGCCTGTGAACTCGTTTTCGCAAGATCAGCTCACGTTCCTTCACGCGCTCACGGATGAAGACCACTGCGCCCGCGCCGATGATCAGGGTGACGCCGATCATGACAATCCGGTCGGGTAAGTCTCCAAACATCGCCCAACCCCAGAACACAGCCAGCGGCATGCCGATATATTCAAACGGCGCTATCGTGCCCGCATCAGCCAATCGATAAGCGGCGCTCAGTGCATATCCAATGATCGCAGAGTTCAAACCGAGGCCCACGAACAGCCAAGTGTCAGTGCCCTCCGGCCAAATCCAGGCGCGCAGCAAGAACTGGATCGAGGCGTTGTCTACGCCCTTGGCAAACTGTCCATCACCGGCGAAGACAAAGAACATTGCAGATACAAGGATGAACATTCCCTGAATGTAGACCGCCATCGCTGAGGCCTTGGAGGACACACCCAAGCGGCGCGTCAACACCTGGTTGAACGCATAGGTAAAGGCCGCGACTACCGGCAAGAGCAATATGAACCGGCTGTATTCGGAAACCTCGGCGGTTTCCCAGGGACGCAGCATGATGACAACGCCAATCAGGCCAGCGGCGACCGCTCCCAGCCGCCATGGACCCACTTTCTCGCCGAGAACCGGTATTGCAAGCAAGGTTATGAACAACGGAGCCACGAAGAAAACTGCCATCGCCTCGGCCAGACTGACTACGGCCAGTGCCGTGAAATAGGTCAGGTTCGAAACCACGATCAGAACACCACGCAAGATGTGCAAAAATGGCGTCGAGGTCCGCAGAATATGGAACCCTCCCTCGAGTTGAACCAACACCAGGGAGAACGCGATGCCGATCGCTGAGCGGACAAAGACCAGCTCATGCAGTGGATAGTCGCCAGACAGCCGCTTGATCAGCATGTCGTTGACTGAAATTGCCAGCATGGCGACGAGAATGAAGGCGATACCGGCGGCAGGCCGGTGTTGAGGCGCATTATCCGAGGACATGGCGACTTGGTATTATGGACGCCGGGGACATGCTCGCTCGTTTGCGACAGCGGTTGTCCGTTCTCCAGCGCTATAGTTTGCCATGTGCCGATCCAGACCGGACGGCGCTGGCGAGACATTCACTGGCAACCTCGCCTTCACAGTGGCGGTAAGTTCAAGCCACCATTCGTTGCCATTGCAAAGCAGTTTGCAGGACTGACGAAATTCTGTGGAATCACTCCGTCATCCCAGTTGAACAGGAGAGGATCGTGCCATTTCCAACGCCGGTGAATTCGAGCGTTCCAGATTGTATCGAATGCCAACAGGGTGGTTTGCTGGTAGCCGCAAAACAGACGATGCTCGTGCCGAGGAACGGTAAAAGATACTTCGGAAGCCGCCAGTTTCCATCTGCCATCTGAAGGCCATGGATCAGATGGCTGCAAGGAATTTTCACCCTTCGCTTCCAGTCGAGCCAGTCCGATGACATGCTCTGTTCGGCACCATCTCATCACGCGGTGGCAAAACTGGACGAAAGAAGTGGGGCAGCGCAATGAAAGTGTTTCTGACAGGTGGGACGGGATTTATCGGGCTCGCGCTGGCAGCGCGTTGGGTGGCAGATGGAGCCGATGTGATTGCGACTGCCGCGTCCTTACCGCCAGTTTGGGCACAGAACGCGCTACCCGGTGTCCGATTCAAGGTAGTCGATGTCTGCGATGGAGAGGCGTTAAAGACCGCAGTCGTTGCGGCATGCCCTGACATACTGGTGCATTGTGCTGCTCTGACACCGGATGAGACGCGAGAACGCGCCGGTGGCACAGCAGCAATCTTCGACGTCAATGTGGGCGGAACGGCGAATGCCGTCGAGGCTGCTGCCCACGCGGGCGTCAGGCGGGTTGTCGCCTTCTCATCAGGCTCTGCATACGGGCGATCGCTGGACGAGGTGGCCTTTCTGGATGAGATCACGACAGATTGCCGACCTACAGCGCTCTATGCGATTTCAAAGCTGGCCGCAGAGAAGACAGCGCTGCGGCTCGGCGCGCTGCATGGGCTGAGCGTTGTCACTCCACGCCTGTCCGCAGCATGGGGGCCTTGGGAATACCGGACATCGATGCGCCAGACTCTGTCACCCGGTTACCAGATCATCGAGTCCGTGATCGCTGGCGAGACCCCGGTGATACCGCCGGACGCCAAGACGCCGCTTGTATTTTCTGAGGATGCAGCCGCCATGATCACTCGGCTGGCTGCCAGCTCCGCAGAGGGACCGGTTAACATCGGCAGCGCGGAGATGGTCGATCTTAACGAACTGGCGGATCAGGCCATCGCGGTCGCTCAGGCGCGTGGGTTTACGGTAGGGAGCGTGGGACGCGACGTGACGATCTATACGCCGAAGCGGCCACCAATGGCCCTTGGACAACTGACCGCAGCAATCGGCGATTGGCCGATCGCAAGCCAGACGGAGGCGCTCACTCGCTGCCTTGATTGGCATTCCAGCCTGGAAGAACCCCGCCCGTTTTGAGATCCCGGGAGAAGCGAGCGGTCCAGAGTGCTTGCGTTCAGTCAAAACCGGCCCACCCCCGGCACTTGCAATCACCGATGACGCTGAACTGCTTGCCGTGCTGGCTTTGCCTCAGACAACATTGGCAGACTTTGACAGCGAAACTGGACTGTCAGTTCGGATGCAGGACGGCCTTGCCTGTGGTCTGGGTGTCAAACAGTCGGTAGGCTTGCTCTGCTTCTTCCAGATCAAATCGATGCGTGAACAGATCCGCCACTGGCAGGCTTCTGGTCGCGCAGAAATCTGCACAGTCCTTTTGGCCAAGCTTGGGAAAAGTCCAGGACCCGACCACCGAGATCTGGCGCAGGATGATCTCCGGTCCCGTTCTGTATTGTGCCTGCGCGCCCAGCCCGACGAGACACCGGGTGGGCCAGCTTCGCGTTCCGGCCAATGCCGCCTCGGTGGCAGCGCCGCTTCCCGAACATTCCATCACATATTCTGCACCCAGCCCTCCGGTCAGTTCTCTCAGTTGCTCGCTCAATCCGCCCTCAGAGGCATTTATCGTCTCGTCCGCGCCGAAACGCCTTGCCCGTTCGAGCCGCTCATCATTGATATCGATAGCGATGACGCGTGCCCCCATTGTCGAGGCCAGCATTGTAGCACTCAACCCGACTGGCCCCTGACCGACGACAGCCAATGTCGCCCCGCCCTCCATCTTCATGCGCCGCAGCGCGCCCCAGGCCGTACCTGTTCCGCAACTGACCGCTGCGCCTTCTTCAAAGCTCAAGGCCTCTGGCAGCCGAACCAGAGTATGTGCGGGAACTTTCATCCAACGCGCATGTGCGCCGTCGCCCCTGCGCTCGGGTGCGCCTACTGAACCGCCATAGACCACCGAACCCTGATCGCAGAGTTGACTCCAACCGGTGATGCAATTCGAACAACTCCGACATCCATCATAGTGATGCACCATCATGCGCGCGCCATCTGGCACGATCCGCGGGTCGACGGCGCTGCCTCGCGCAACCACTACGCCGCATGGCTCGTGGCCCTTGATATTGTAAGACGGTTCCGGATCGCGATAGGCATGCAGGTCAGTCCCGCACATCCCCGAGGCGCGGATTTCAAGAACCACATCGTCTGGGCCAGGCGTGGGATCCGGAACCTCGCGGATGTCGACTGTTCTATTTCCTGTGAAATATACTGCGCGCATATCTGCGATCGCTCCCGTTTTTTCGAGTGACCTCCCGCATGCCTCGCACGGGTTTCGCGCAAACATCAAGAACCTCTTGATCAATCAGTTACCGACAATTCGAAAGTTGCAGCGGCCCGAAAGTGTCCACCGGTTGCGGCTCGCAAGTGCCTAGGCATCGTCTTCACTGTTCATTTTGCACTTCGTGAGCGACTTCTCATAAATCGTCGCGATGACCGAGGTTCAGAACCCGGTTCGCGAAGCGTCCGGCTGGCAAAGTGAGCGTCACGGCACGCGGTCCTGGTTCTGCGTGAGAGCGGTCATAGTCGATACTCAGCAGGCAAGCTCAGAATGTTCAGCTTGGGTCTCGACAGCCAGATCCGGCACGGGAGCTTGCATGCGATACTGTTTGGCGGAACCGCGGGGGCAACTTAGGCGATGACAACAACGGACAGTCGGTTATCCTGATGGGCGAAATCTGACCCGACTCCTGACGAAAAGAGCCATCAATGAAAAATTGGCGTCTATGTCTATCGCTGGTGATCTGCGGCACCATGCTTGCGGGATGCGATGAGGAGGAGGTGCAGGACACCGAAACTCCCATCCGCGCGATCAAATACATGACCATCAGTGGGACTGCCTCGGCCGAACGGCGGATCTTTGCCGGCCTCGTTGAGGCGGGGACCACGTCCAATGTTGCCTTTGAAGTGTCCGGTCGGATCACCGAACTGGCGGTTAAGGTCGGGGAAACCGTGACCCCCGGACAATATCTTGGCAAGCTTGATGCGGAACCTTACGAGTTGAAGCTTCAACAGGCCGAGTTCGGTTTGGAACAGGCTCAGGCCAGTGCGGCTGATGCGCGGGCAAAATACGACCAGCAGCAATCGCTCTGGGCAAAGGGCTTTACCACGAAGACGGCACTGGACTCCGCGACATCCACCCTGCGCAATGCCGAAGGGCAGGTCGGTATAGCCAAGAGCCAACTGGAGCTGGCCAAGCGTGATATGGGATTGACGACGCTCAAGGCCCCTTTTGCAGGACAGGTGGCAGCGCGCGTGGTCGAGGTGTTCGAAGAAGTCACGCCCGGTCAGGCCATCTATGAATTGCTGACCGAGGGTGAAGATGAAATCTCGGTCTCCATCCCCGAAGGTCTGGTCCAGGCCATATCACTGGGCCAGAAGGTCGCTGTCACCATTCCACCCCTGCAGGATGCCGAGGCAGCCGGCGTGATCACGGAAATCTCGCCACGGGCGCAGGACGGGAACGCCTTTCCGGTCACGGTCAAACTGACTCGGGTGCCCGCCAACCTGCGCGCTGGCATGTCGGCGCAGGTCACGTTCACCTTCGAGACTGAAACTACCGGCAATGCGTTCTCCGTGCCTCTCGGAGCACTAAAGGGCAGCGCGACCGGGCCAAGCCATGCACTGATCTACGTCTTTGACGAAGCAGAAAGCGTGGTGCGCGAACGCCCCGTGACAGTGGTCGGGGTCGAGGAAAACACGCCTCAGATCATTGGCGAGGTCGCCCCTGGCGACATCATCGCCACTGCGGGCGTCGGGCACATGTTCGACGGGATGCAGGTCCGCCTGCTCGACCCGAACGCGCCGTTCTGAGGGCCGGGCCATGCTGACCCAATTCGCGCTGGACAACCGCGCGCTGACCATCGCGGTGCTGCTCGCCTGTCTGATCCTCGGGCCACTCTCGCTGGTCACGCACCCCTCGCGTGAAGATCCGTCCATCACCATCCGCAACGCTCAGGTTGTCACCCAGTTCCAGGGCATGTCCGCAACCCGGATCGAGGACCTGATTTCCTCGGATCTGGAGGAGAAGATCCGCGAGATCCCCGAAGTCAAGACCATCGAGACGATCAACTCCACCGGCCAGTCACTGATCAAGATCACGGTCTAT
>JBGCFK010000025.1:0-6315 GCA_045106875.1 Paracoccaceae bacterium
CGGCTGGGAGAAGCGCGCAAGGCAGTTCGCAAAGTCATCGATCAGGAGGTTCGTATCAGCGGCCTAGCAGATGAAAATCGAGGCCAGCCCGACACATAGGGCAAGACGCAAAGAGGGACGCATTCAGGGTTCGGAGGAAAGATTTTTGAAGTTTTGGGGTATATGCCCCAATTTCGATCACCTGTCCCTGATTTGATTGTGGAAAATTAGACTAAAAAAAGATCGCAAAACGACAACGGGTGAACCGATGAGGATTGGGAACATGCGCACGCTGCTGTCACTACGTCGCTCGCCGCATTACATGAAGGTGCTCGCCATCTTCGTGGTGACGAGTTTTCTGGCGATCTTCACGACAACCGTTGTTCTCAGTCAGTACCTGGCCAACTACATGGCCACGAACATGATGATGCGGGACGCTGTTGTGTCGATGGAGTTTCTCAACTCGATCGTGCGCGTCGAGGAACAGGACCCCCGATCCTTCCCCATGACACCCGCATCGGAGTTGACAGGCGATCCCGAGACCGACGAGTTCTTCGTCCACGTCTCACGCCTGCCTGATGTGTTCCGCGCTAACGTCTACGCGGCCAATGGCGAAATCCTCTGGTCGAGCGACCGGGAATTGATTGGGCAGACCTTTGCGGGAAACGAAGAGCTTGAGACGGCGCTGCGCGGCGAACTGCACCCGGAAATCGTCGTCGTCGAACGCGGCGAGAAAGAGGAACATGTGGGTCTGCCGGAAGACGCCAAGGAATTCATAGAATTCTACATCCCGATTTGGGCCGAATCTGGCGATACGGTCATTGGTGCGGTCGAGGTCTACAAGGCGCCGGAAAGCCTGGTTACCACGATCCACCATGTCGTCGCGCTTGCCTGGGTGGGCGCAATCATCTCCGGTACCGTTCTTTTCTCGGCGCTCTTGTTTGTCGTCTACTATGCTGCAAGCATCCTAAAGTTACAGGAACAACGATTGGTCGAGACCGAGAGGCTGGCAGTGGTCGGCGAGATGGCCTCGGCTGTCGCGCACGGGCTGCGCAACCCGCTTGCCGCGATACGGTCCTGCGCCGAGCTTGCCGCCGATGACGACATTCCAGCCGAAACACGTAACACCGTGCTGGAGATTACGGATCAAGTCGATCGGCTTGAGTCTTGGATCCGTTCGTTCCTGACACGAACCAGAGACGCGCCCGAGCTTGCAGCAGATACGGCACATGTGGACATGATCATCAAGAATTGCATTCAGGGGTTTTCCGCTCAGTTAGAGAAACGCGATATCCGGACCGAGGTGCAGCAAAGCTCCAGCAGCCCCGTTGCTGCTGCTTCTTCATCGGAAGTCGAGCAGGTTCTGAATACGGTCCTGTCCAATGCGATCGAAGCGATGAACGTCGGCGGCCTTTTGACCATCAGATGGAGTCCCGCACCCGGCGGGCGCATCGTCATCGAGGTCGAGGATACTGGGCCCGGCTTGTCGTCCGATCAGATAGAGCGGCTGTTCGTGCCATTCCAGACCAGCAAATCGTCGGGTCTGGGTGTCGGTCTCGCGCTTGGGCGCAGCATCGCAGAGCGTCTTGGCGGTACGCTCGACCTGAAGAACCGCGCCGAATGCGGGGTTGCCGTGACACTGACACTGCCCGCGAAGGCGTGAACACATGAGTGATATCCTCGTTGTTGAAGATGAAGCCGTCCTTGCAAGGTCGATCGTGAGCTTTCTCGAACGTCGCGGTTTTTCCGCCCGGTTTGCCGTCGATGCGGCGTCAGCGAGGGCACATTTCCACGAAGCGGCACCGCGTCTGGCGATTATCGACTACAAGCTGAACGAAGATGACGGGATCGACCTGCTGCGCTGGATTGGTCAGAAACATGCTGCAACCCAGGTTATCATGATGACCGGACACGGAGACGTCGATCTCGCTGTGCGCGCCATGAAGGCCGGTGCGCGGGATTTCCTGGTCAAGCCAACGCCGATGGTCTCCATCGCGGCTATCGCAAGCGAACTGATGCTGGACGAGATGCAGGGCGGGCTCGACCGGACTGGCGCGGATCGGATCATCGGGCGGTCCTCGGCCGCGAACAGCCTGCGCGCCACCATCCGGACGCTCGGAAAACCGGACACGGGACGTCCCGGCATCCTGATCATGGGTCCGGAAGGCAGCGGCAAGGCCTTAACCGCGCTTGTCTTGCACGAAATGGCCGCGTCGGGCACGCCTCTCAGCACACTTGACTGCACGCTATCCCATGTTGCCAACCTTGAAAGCCAGTACGAGGAGGCAAGCCGCGGCACACTGCTGTTGCGGCATATCTCCGACCTGAACGATCAAGCGCAAGCGCGATTGCTGCAACTTCTGCAGAAGGATGCAACGCCGCCCGCCTTGATCGCCACCTCAATCATGCATCTTCTGCCCGGCAAAGGCTTCTTGCCCGAACTGCTCTACCGCATTCAGGTTGGCTGGATCGACCTGCCCCCGTTGTCAGACCGTGCGGCGGATGTTCTTCCCATTGCCGACTACTTCGCCCGTCTGAAGGCCCGCGAGACCGGACAGACCCGTCCGCGCTTCACCGCCGCTGCGCGTGCGAAACTGCTTGAACACGATTGGCCGGGCAATGTCGCCGAGTTGCGCAATTGCATGGAGCGCGCCATGCTTTTGCATAAGGACGGCCGGATCGACGCTGCCGACGTCCGCGCCATCGCCGCCACCGATACCCGCGACATTCCGACATTGATGGAGTTGGAAAAAGGCGCGATTTCCAAGGCCCTCGCACGCACGGGCGGGAATGTGTCTCGATCGGCCGAACTGCTCGGGGTCACGCGCGACACGCTGCGCTACCGCATGGAAAAGCTCGAGCTTTCCCGCAAATAGGCGAGTATCAGGGCCTCGCAATCCGGTCGCCCCGTTTCGCGCAGTTTCAGATGCCTGCGCAGGAGCGCAAGATGCAGGTAGCGCGCGAAGACCGGCCTGTCCGCAGTGTGGCCGAGCGCGGTCCAGGGATCGCAAACCCGGCGCGACCATGCCTCTATGCCGGGACCGGGTTCCGTGGTCGCAAGATGCGCCGTGACATTGGCAAGGTCTGCCTCTGGAGGGCCAACCGCCATATCATCCAGATCCACCAGCCAGACCGCGCCCTCAGGCGCGACAATGAACTGCCCCACATGCAAGTCCCCGTGGAGCACTGAATTCCCCGCCGGAACCGGCCCATTGACGATCTCTCGCAACACGGAAACTCGGGTCAGCGCCAACCGTGGACGGATACGAACTAGCGGATCAAAGGGTGCAAGGTCTGGCACGCTCGCCCGATGCAATTCGGCGACGGATTGAAGGAGCGGTTTCAGATCCTGCCCAATCAGGTCACGCCCTGTGCGCCCGGCGACCCTGTCGAAGTCCAACTCGCAAGGTGTCTGGCCCGGCTTGGCCGCCGGCGTTTGCACCGATTGCGCGCGCAGCAGTTTGGTCCGACGCAATGCTTCCGCAGCATGGACGGCATCTGCATATCGCTTCAGGAAGCCGGACACATCATGTCCAGCAGAATATTGGCGGTCCGCTCCGCTCCATCGGGCCCCAGATCAACCGCAGGACGCCGGCGCGGCCTGTCCAACTGATCGGCCAGCCAGTCCGCCGCCGCGTCGATCCGATCTGGCAGCAGGCCGAACCCGAGCCGAGGCCCCCAAAGTCGGACCCGGGCGGCTTGATCGTCAAGGCTGCGCGGGATTGGCACGATCATGGCTGGTGTGTCCGTGCTCGCCAGTTCTAGCACCGAGTTATACCCCGCCGTCGAGATCACCAGATCCGCCTGGCGAAAAGCGGCGTTCAGGTCCGCGCCGGGCTCAAACACTACGTCTGCGCCCTCAAGCATCTCGCAACTTGCCCGCGGCCCCAGTGCCTGGCGGATACGAAACCTTTTGCGGCTGCGCGCCCTCGTCTCTTTCAGAAGCTTGGTCAAGAGAGGGTAGAGTCCCGCCCTGGTATCCGCCGTCCCGCCGCCGCCCGTGGCGAGCACGATCCCGGCGCTCTTCTCGCCAGGTCTGCGTGACCCGCTGGGCCGCAGGACCCAGCCGACGGCCGCGACCCTGCTCGCAAAACCTGGCGCAAGCGACGGCATCCAGTGCTCGGCAGTGTTTGGCACGATCACACAATCCCAAGCCTTGCCATCATCACGACGAAACCTTTCAAGCCGGTCCCTCGGCGTCTCGCGCAGGATCAACACCGATTGCCCACGATATGCGCCGATACCGGGCAATGTCATCGTATCCGCCACCGCCAAGGTGACCTGCGACGTCGCCATAACGGCACTCATTTCCGTTTTTTCGCAAACGATGATCTGGGAGAAGCGCGCGCCCTCCGCATGGCTCAACCCAGCCGGTTCGGCATTGGTGAGCAGAGTCAGCCTGGAGTTCGGGTCGCGCCGGACCACCTGTCCCGCGATGTTGGCAATGCGCCGCAAATGCCCCAGGCCAGACCGCGACGTCCCTAGAAATGCAATGTGTTTGGGCGCTGACACACGAAGCTCCGGATGTTTGTGAGCCCACAACTCCACGCATCATCAAATCCCGCAAGGTGAACGATATCACAATTCTGCGTGATTTGCCCCATTGGCCCGTGATCAAGTGGATGGCTTGATTGCCTACACCCTCGGAATGAACCGCCACTGGTTTCCCAGAGGGCTTGAGGCTCAAAAGTCAGGCGGCTTTCTCATTGGCGTTCAGGTCTGCATAGAAGATATCCTCTGCTTCGTTCGGTGTCTTGTAGAGAGGTGGCCCGAGAAATCTGAACTGTAAGCGGCGGAGCAATACTCGGCCACGGTAGCGGCGTCGTTGTGGTGTCGCGGGCGGCGTGAAAGTCGTCCACTTTTGCCCTCTCGGTTTTCGGGAGGGCTTGGGGATATACACCGTGGATTTTCGGGCAAAGCTCCCTCAATTTCGACTAAACCTGCATCGCAGTTTTAGCCAGTCTCGGTTTATTCGCGTTAGGAACTGTGCACCTCTCCATCGATGCTCGAAAGGCCGTTCAGAGCCCATGTTGCTAACCTACCCTGTTCAATCCAATGTCTGATCAGACCATGTTTCCGCATTTGCCAATTTTATGGAGAGCGCAATGATAGAAGGTAAGCGGTGTGCCGACCCCACGTTGCTGGTGAGTGGCTGACGAGGTTCAAACGATCCTGTTGAGGAGGATCGTGACATGAAACGTTTCGAACAAAGCGACATCCATAGGCCGGGATATGCGGGGCAACCCGCCTCCCGTCAAGCGCACCATAACGCAGGCAGCCCGCGGCGTGGCAATTGACATTCTGCGCGATGATGACACAATACTATGCGGTCGAAGTTGAGAGCATATTTGAGGTCATTTTGAGAACGCTAATTCTTGCCGCGCTCGGTTTTTTCATTGCGGCATGCGCGCCACAGACGCCAAAAGTGCCAACATTCCTGGCGGGGAACATCGTTTCAACGGAGGTCACATATGCCAGCAGTCGCGAGATCATCGCTTCCGGGCTGAACGAGGACTATGCCCGGGCGCAGGGTTTAAAGAAGCTGCGCGCGCCAGGAAGGGGCGGAGAGGAGTCGGATGAGTTTGCCGAACAAAATGCCGAGTTTGACCGTGTTGCCCGCTCGCCGGAGGCCGCAAAATGGGCGAGAGATCAGATCCTTAAGGCCGTGACCGAAGGCGTGGTCACGGCAGCGCCAGGCCTTTCCAGATCCGAGCCCGATGCGGTCCTGAAATTCGAAATCGTCTCTGTTGGCGTCAACATGGTCCCATTCACCGTGTCAAAGTTCCGGAGTAACCCGTTAACAATCCAACACGGCATCATCGGCAGAGTCACCTTACTCGATCCAGCGTCAAGGGATGCGATCTGGGGTCCTTTGGAGATCGCATCGGTGATCAGGACGAGGCAACAGGTCCCGGCGAAACAGATTTTGGGGGCTCTTCGATCTAGGCTGACACGGCAATTGCTCGAAGGCGCGGCAACGTGCCCACTCCCAAACCCACAACAACCTGTCACCTGTTATACGCAGTGACGATTGATCCAGGTGGCGTCGGCAGTTCCTCGGACTGAACTGCTAGACCAGCCTTCGCAAGAGTGATCCCGCGCTCTTTCCCGACGCCCGTTTTGAAGAGCACCTGCTCGTACATCGGATACCGGCGGCGTTCCCTTCAGGCTCTCACGGTAAGCGTACATTCACGTCGTAGTCTTCAACGGCAGCTTCGTCCCCGATTGTGTGAATTGGCCTCTCCCAGATCTTTGCACTTGCCGCGAATGTCGGCAAACGAGAACGCGGTTGCAGCAAAAAGATGCGTCGGCGAGCAGCAGGATCGTGGAATTGAT
>JBGCFK010000250.1:0-4067 GCA_045106875.1 Paracoccaceae bacterium
ACGCACCTTCAAATACAAGTCCACGGTGTATATCCCCAAGCCCTCCCGAAAACCGAAAGGGCAAAAGTGGACGACTTTTACGCCGCCCGCGACACCACAACGACGCCGCTACCGTGGCCGAGTATTGCTCCGCCGATTACATCCGCAAAAGGCGGGTCAAGTAACGGTCTGGCTCGTCGTGGTAGCTCCTGCCTCAAATACCGCACCTGAGAGTGCGATTGTTCCCAGGTCACCCGGTTTGCTCGCTGCAAGAATGAGCACGAAAGTTCTTCCACCGTGACAATTTTTCGGATTTCTGGGAAACTGTCACAGTGGTGTGTGTCATCGTCATCACCGTTTTTCCGACACTGGCATGCATTTAAACGTATGCGTGTGGGGGACTGAACATGGCAACAATCACAGTAAATACCTTGGTTGATGAGCTGGACGGCAGCATCTTTGACGGGGATGTTTCGCTGCGGGACGCACTTGCGGTGGCCTCAGCCGGGGATGTCATCACTTTTAGCAGTGCGTTTCAGTCGGACAGGGATCCTCTCAATAATCAAACTATCCTTCTGACCCTGGGGCAGATCAACATCGGGGTCGACGTGACGATCAACGGCGACGTCAATGGCGATGGAATCGCTGATATCGAGATAGACGGGATGGCAAATACCGGTATCTTCGAGGTCACCACATCGCGTGTCGATCTGGTCTTGGCCGGCCTGACCTTGACCAATGCCGACAATGCGGCGTCCGGCGGTGCCGTGGACTTCAGCTCGTCCGGCGGATCGCTGGTGGTTGCAAACTCCAACTTCGTCGGAAATGTCGCGCAATACGGTGGGGCAATCCGGTCCAGTGAAGCAACCCTGATCGTGAACTCCTACTTCTCAGGCAACAATGCCGGAGACGCAGGTGGCGCCGTTTCCCTGGAGGCGGGGGGAACGATCGTGAACTCGACCTTCACCCAGAACAATGCCAGTGTTGCCGGTGGTATCTACGCACCCGACGGGACAGTCACGCTGATCAGTTCGACCATTACGGGCAATCAGGCGACGACCGCCGGAGGGGTCCTGGCCGTCAACCTGGATGTTTCTAACTCGATCATCCTGGCAAACAATGCAGGGAACAACCGAGACCTGGATGTGTCGTCCCTGACGTCGAACGGGCACAATATCTTTGGCAACGGCGTGACCGGCATTGCCGCTGGTGACCAGTTGTTGGGCATAGCCAGCTTGCCGCAGGTGTTTGACTCGGTTGGCCCGGTCACAGTCGGCGGCGTGACCTTCGATGCGGGACAGGTCAGCCTGACGCAGGGGATCACTCCGGTGATCGGTATTGCTGCGGGTGGACTGGCCGAGAATGCCGGGGACAACAGCGACATCCCCACCGAGAGCGGCCTTGGCTTGGACGTGGACAATGACGGCGCCATCGAAGGCACGGTGCTGGAGATCGATGCCAGCGGGTTCAACCGAATCACAGGCGGTACGGTCGACATTGGCGCGTCCGAGAGTGTCGGCGGCATCTGGATCGTCGATACGGCGGATGATGTTGATGACGGCAATCTGACCACCGGCAATCTCAGCCTGCGCGAAGCGGTCAATGCGGCTGCGGACGGCGATAGAATTACCTTCGATTCCAGCGTGTTCACAGCCGACGGTGATGAACGGACGAACACGGCGATCGCCCTGACTGGCACACTGTTCATATTCGACAACAAGGCGATCACGTTGGATGGCGATGTCAATGATGACGGAATCGCCGACGTAACCATCGATGGAGCCTTGTCCAGCAGTCGTATGCTGCAATTGGGTTCAGAATCCGGCCTTGCCGTCGAAAGCGTGACATTCGCGAACAGCGATGTAACGCTAAGCGGCGGCGTGATTTCGACGCGCGGAAACCTTTCCGTCCTGAATTCGACCTTCACGAACAACACGACCACATCGTTCGGTGGTGCGATCCGGGTCTACGACGGATTTGCAACAATCGCGAACTCGACCTTTGATGGCAACAAGGCACAACGCGGCGGGGCCATTCGCGCCACCGAAGCGACGGTCCAGGTCTTTAACTCCACCTTTTATGGCAACCATGCCTCCATCACCGGATCCAGAGACGGAGGCGGCGGGGCACTGGAGGTTGCCTCGGGTATCCTGTACCTCACCAACTCGACCGTGACCGGAAATTCGTCCGCCAGTGTTGGCGGGGGCGTCACTGCCACCGGCGGCATTATCGGCTTTGAGAATTCGATCGTCGTCGGCAATGTGCGGAACGGGTCGTTCCTGGACGATATCATCTCATCCACGACAAGTGTGTCGAATGGCGGAAATGTATTCGGCAGCTCGAATATTTCGGGGACCGGCGACATTGTTAACGAGTCCGTCACGGACGTATTCGACAGCATTGTGAATGTCTCGCCCGGCGGGATCTTTGCCAGCGCAGGTGCGCTTGGCGACAATGGCGGCGCAACGGACACGGTTCTGATCCTTCAGGGCGGGGTTGCGGTGGACCAGGGAGAGTCCGGCGACATTAACACGGAAACCTCGCTGGGCATGGATGTGGATGGCGACGGCGACATCTCTGGCACAGTGGTGATCGATCAACGCGGCGGGCCACGCGAACTGGGCGAATCGGTCGATGCGGGCGCGGTCGAGGTCAACTCCGATCTGATCATCGTCACCTCAACCGAGGACACCCGCGACGGCGATACCAGCCTGGACGACATCAGCTGGCGCGAAGCGTTGGAGCTGGTCAGCGATGGGGGCACGATCACCTTCGATGAAACGGTCTTTTTGGTGGACGACGATCCTCTGATGAACACGGTGATCTCGCTCACAAATGCTGCCGAGGACCCCTTCGCCAAGGGTTTTCACATGGATGGTGATCTAAACGATGACGGGATCGCGGATGTTACGTTCGATGGCGCAGGATCGAGTGATGAATGGATGCGGGTCTCGTCGCCGTACGTAAGCTTGATGACACTGGAAGGCCTGACATTCAGAAACTTCAATGACGTCTCCAACAGCGGAGGCGTACTGCGGACCGCCAGCGATCTCTTTGTTCGGAACTCGGATTTCGTCGACAACACATCGCAAGTGTTTGGCGGTGCGCTACGCCTTTATTCCTATTCGGAGGCGGTCATTGCGAATTCCTACTTCAGCGGCAATCTCAGCGATCGTGGTGGCGCAATCCGCACAACTGCTAATATGACCGTCATCGGCAGCACTTTTACCCGTAATGCAACCGACTCCGGGGGCTTTAACGCGAGCGGCGGCGCGATTGAGAACACTGGCGATCTGAGGATCATCAACAGCACGATCACAGGCAACTACGCAGTCGAGGATGGTGGCGGTGTCAGCAGATCCTTTGGCACGTTGGAGATCCTTAATTCCATTGTTGCAGGCAACGCGGCCGGTGGGGTGGGCAACGATGTCGAGTGTGCGTTCACCTCGAGCGGTGCGAACATCTTCGGCGTCGGTCAAACGGGCACCGCCGTGGGGGATCTGGTGCTGGCCGGTGCCTCGGATCTTGCGGAGGTGTTCGATGTCGTAACCTCGGTCACGACAGGCGGCGCGCGTGCTTTCACCGCCGGGGTGGCGGCTGACAATGGCGGCACCGGTCCGACGGTGGCATTGCGGGCCAACCTGGCGAACCCGGCACTGGACGCGGCCGACCCCGCTGCACTGGACGAAAACCTGGTCGGGATCGATCTTAACTTCGACGGCGATACCACCGACACCGTCACGTTCGATGGCCGCGGCTTTGCCCGTGCCGTCGATGTGCCGGGCGTCGCCAACAATGGCACCAGCACCGTCGACATCGGCGCCATTGAAACACAGACCACGCCAACGCCCGGCCCGGACATCCTGCAAGGCATCGCCGGTGCAGAGACGCTGAGTGCAGGCGGCGGCAGCGACCTCGTCGACCTCGGGCTTGGCGACGACACGGGCGACGGTGGAGCGGGCATCGACACGCTGTCCTTCGCCTCGCTCGCGGCGCCCGGCTTCGTCTTCGGCGACATCGAGGTCGGCGTGATCGTCGATCTCTCCGCGCAAGGCACGGCCCAGAACACTGGCCAGGGTAACGATATC
>JBGCFK010000251.1:0-8299 GCA_045106875.1 Paracoccaceae bacterium
GGGCTAGAAGGCCCACCAAACCGATGGGCAAGACGAAACCAATCGCTATAAGCAATTCGTCCCAAACGGTTCCCATCAGGAAATCGTGAGACCAAGCAAGCACGACCGCGCCAACAATTTCGTTCTTCTTTCCGAAGACAAGCGGAGTGGCATGAAGCATCGCTTCACTACTGAACACGCCGGATTCAGTTGTCATCGCATTCTGACCCTCCTTTTCGGCAGCAGCAATCTCAGGATTTTGCGAAATGGCGATGAACACACTGCCTTGCTTGTCCAGTGTGATGACGCTTTCCAGTTGGCCACCAGCATTGTCGAAAAGGCGTTGCAGCACAGTCTGCACATTGTCGGTTTTGCCGAAGCGTACGGCACCCGCTATGTTTTCTGCCAGAAGCGAGCTGGTCAACGCCGACTGTTGCTTCATCGCAGTTTTGGCTTCATGGAATATTGACCAGGAGGTCACCGCGAAGAGGACGCTGACCATGGCAACCATAAGACCTGCGATCAGTATTGTGATCCTGCCTTGCAGCGAAACAAAAGATCGCTTTAAGTTGACGTTGTGCATCGGTTTTATCCCTCGTCTTCAGCCAATCAGTCCGTTGGATCGTTCAGTCCAGGTATTCGACGTTGACGCCGAAGGTCGCTGCGCCCACCGGATTACCCGCGTCGTCCGTGATCGCGATGCTGACTTGAGCCTGATAGCTTTGGGTTGAGTCATCCAATTCGACATCCGAGATGTGCACAGCACCGGCGCCTGCGCCGAAGGTCTGCTGCCATTTCGCCTCGTCGCCCTGCCAGAAATCCGAGGTCGTGTCAGAAGCCGCCACGTTCAGCCCGACATTGTCCATCACAAAGATCTCGGTATAGAGACCCTCGGAGTTGTCACGGATCGCGGGCAGCATATCCGCAACCGAGCCATTCAGAACCGGATCAATGGTCGGGGTCGGTGCGCCGCCCACTTCAGCGCGCCATTTGGTGTCCAGTGCAACGATAGCCGCTTCGTCCATGCCCGCATGCTTGGCATTCTGTGCCTGAATGGCGGCAAGGATCTGCGGATCAGCGACGGCAGCCTTGACCTGGTCCGCGGCAAGCGCTTCCAGCGCAGGTGTGAATTCGTTAGCCTGCGCCGAGGTGACAAGCGCCGTGGCTGCAGCAGCGACAATAATCCCAGTGGTGAGTTTGATCATTTCCCGAGTCCCCTTTTGATAGCTTGCTTTCACGCCAACCAAAAGGAGACGCCGTAACCACCTAGCCGGGATTCTCTGAGGAAACTTTAATGCGCGCGAATTCAGATCAGTCGTTGCTTTCTGGAAGCTCGTTGTTCGCGCCGCGCACATGACGGTCGCGGGCGTCTTCCAACACCTGGCCGGAGGCATGCTCCTCGATCAACGCCATAGTCCTGGTCTCGATACGACGTTCGACCTCCTCCATGAAGGCCTCGGTGTCCATTCCGGGTGGGATAGGTTCCATGAACTCGATCGCACCGATCTGCCCCGTGTTCTTGCGCCATTGCCGCTGTGGCCAGATGACACCCAGCGAAACAGCGACTGGCACGGCCTCGACTCCCATGGCGCCGTAGATATGCGCGGCGCCCCGGCGATAGCGCTCCTTCGCGCCCAGCTTCATCAGTTCGCCTTCGGGATAGATCACCATGGAGCGGCCTTGCGCCCTGATCCTCTTGGCGCCCTCGATCGCCTGTTGGGTGCGTCCTTGCGGGCCACCATCGACGGCAATCAGCACAATCTCAAGATGGCGCATCATGCGACCGAAGAACGGCAGCTTGGTCAGCTCTTCCATGGCAACCGCCGATATATCCCACATAAGCGCACCCAGCATAACGATATCCAGCTCGGATTGGTGCTTGGAGACGATTACCTGCGGGCGCGAGGTGTCCAGATGTTCGCGCCCACGGATCTCGACTTTGCCCCCGAGGATCACACGTAGGAGGAATAAATTGCCGACGCCCCAGAACCGCAACACGTACCAGATCGCATTGCGCGAGGCGAAAAAGGTCATGATCCAGACCACCATCGCAGTGAGGAAACTGAACGCGTAGAACAGAATATTGAAGATAGTCGAACGGATCATCTGTACCAGCTATTCAGGTAGGACTGCGGAAGCAAGGATGGCTTTGGCGTCATCACTGTCACGATCCATCTGGGCGATCAGGGTTGGGACGTCGACAAAGGCGACCTCATCGCGCAGATACCGGACAAGCCCAACCGAGATCTCGACTCCGTAGAGATCGCCTGAAAAGTCGAACAGGTGGACTTCGAAATTCGGAGCGTTAACGCCGAATGTTGGGCGCTCGCCCAACGAGGCAACGCCTGGATGGCGGCCTTTGTGCGGCCCGCCCAACACGTCGACCCATGTTGCATATACACCGTAGCGCGGGGTCAATTGCGCACCAAAAGCAAGGTTTGCAGTGGGATAGCCCAGGTCACGGCCCCGTTGGTCGCCTTGGATGACTGTCCCGGATACCGTGTGCCATCGGCCCAGTTGCCGTGCCGCGTCTTCGCATTGGCCTTCTGTGACCATGGCGCGCACGGCGGTCGAGGCATATTCGCCTGTCTCGTCACCGATCAGTTCCTCGACGGTCACGCCGAATTCCAGATTGGCTCCCATCTCTCGCAGCAGGGCTGCGTCGCCCTTGCGTGCCTTGCCAAAGCGAAAATCCGAACCGACCACTACATGGCTGAGGCCGAGATAGGTGTGCAGGATGCCGGATACGAAATCTTGGGCAGCCATTCCGGCCATTGCCCTGTCAAAAGGCAGGTTGATCAGCAGGTCGGTGCCATGTTTCGCCAGAATACGGGCTTTCTCGGCTGGCAGGGTAAGGCAAAATGGCGGAGCATCGGGTTGGAACAGCCGCCGCGGATGCGGTTCGAAGGTGACGACGGCCACCGGGTTCTGGGCAGTCCCGCCATGTCGGGCCGCGTGCTGGATAAGGCGCTGGTGGCCCAGATGAACACCGTCGAAATTGCCAATGGCAGCGGACGCACCACGTGCGTCTTCGGGTAACTCGTCAAGCCCGTTAAAAATACGCATGGCCAGCTGGCGCACTCCATACCGGGTGCGCGAGGGCTGCCCGGATCAGTCGAACTTCTTGGAAGGCGCAAGCACTGTAGCCTCACCCTTCAGAACGACCGTATCGCCCACAGTGCAGGCGCAATCAAGGGTCACGCGGCGCTTGGAGTAGTCGATGTCCGCCACAGTCACGACAGCGCGAACATTGTCGCCGGGGCGCACGGGTGCCATGAACTTCAGCGACTGGCCAAGATAGATGGTGCCATGGCCGGGAAGCTGCTCTCCGATCACGGCCGAGATCAGCGCAGCGGTCAGCATGCCATGCGCGATCCGTCCACCGAAGATGGTGTCCTGCGCGTAGTCTTCATCAAGATGGACCGGGTTGTGATCGGTTGAGATCTCGGCAAATGCGCGGATGTCGTAGTCTTGGATCAGCTTTTCGACATGCCGGGACATGCCGATTTCCAAGTCTTCGATGCAGATCGTGCCGCGTTCCACGCCCATGTTGTCCAGCATTGCCCGTTCCTCTTGCTGCGTTGCAAAACGGATACTGGAGAATCAAATACGACGCAAGAAAATTGCGTAATATAATTTCCTTCAATTAGCCTGAATTGAAAAGTTCTTGCGCACTATCGCAGTCGTCCAATCGCATAGCGGGGCTTGAGGTCCTTCTCGACCAGAAACGCATCAAGCGGCGCTTGCTCTGGATTTTCGACATCCGAGCCGAAATCGCTTGCCGACAACCCGCCGGTTACAAAGATCGTGTCGAGCCCTGCGTTGATACCCCCGGGTACGTCCGTCAGGATTCCGTCACCAATCGCAAGAATGCGATTGTGGGGTGTCTCCATACCAGTCAACTCGGCGAGAACTTCATGGCAACGGTCATAGACAGGGGTGTGCGGTTTGCCGAACCAGACGACCTCACCGCCCATTTCCTCGTGGATCTGCGCCAGCGAGCCTGCGCACCAAAGGCGCATCTCGCCGCGATCGACGATGATATCCGGATTGGCGCACAGCACGGGCAGGCCAGACGCGCACCAGTTTGCTATCTCGTCGCGATAATCTTCCGGCGTCTCGGTCATGTCATCACGCAGGCCTGTCAGCAGGATGGCCGATGCGTCAGTCAAAGTGGCCGGCTGCAGCCCCACATCCGACAACATGCCGTTGTCGCGGGAGGGGCCGACATGGTGGAAACGGCTGCCGAACCGCCCTGAGGTCATTGCGGCCTGACAGGCGCCGCCTGACGATACGATCGCATCGTAACTTTCTTCAGGCGCGCCCATCTTGTCGAGCATCTGTTTGACGGAAGCTCCCGGGCGCGGGGCGTTGGTCAACAGGATCACGTGTCCGCCGCGGGCGCGGAAGCCCTGACAGGCCGCGACTGCAGCGGGAAAGGGTGTGATGCCGTCATGGAAACACCCCCAGATATCGCAGAAAACCGCATCATACTCGGCCGATATCTCGGCAAGGTTCTGGATGATCTGAACAGGCATGGTGGCTCTCAAAGCTGTGATTTGCGAGACGGTTAGCGGGTTGGCCCGGTCGGCGTCAACTGCGTCATCGCCACAGGCGACGCAGACGCAGGAAGCAGCGATACGCAACCTCACCCGCCCAGCGCCCCGGTGCATGATCGGTGAGGCGACCAAGCCAGCGCAGTGGTCCAAGTCCACGCCAAAGCGCGATGAATCCTGGCCCGCCCGACACAATCGCACCGTCATGGCGCGCGATGGTGAACCGGCGCATCAGGTCGTCGGTGGTCGTGCCAGATGGCAGCCCTTCAGGCACATCTGGCTTGATCGAGATATCCAGCCACTCGATCTGCTCACCGCCGGGCATCGCGGTGTACCAACCAATCTCGCGGCGGCACACGGGGCAACCGCCATCATAGAAGACGCGCGCCGCAGCGCGTGGATCAGGAGTTGATGCAAAGGTTGATGTCATGAGCCAGAAATGGTGCGAGCATCACGCATCGACCAGTGCGACTGGTCGTCCCGGATGCGCCATCAGCTCAGCTTCCGCTTACAGAAACGGTGAGGCAATTCATGCCCTCAGATCGTTCATACGACGCGGCGTTTGCAAGACCCTTGACCAGCGTAATGCCATGGCCGCCAATCTCGGGCCGCTGCGCATGACGAAAGTCCAGCGGGTTGAAAGGCTGTCCAGGGTCGCTGATGCGCAACTGGGCGCCATCCCGCGTGGTTGTCACTTCGACGGTAAACTTTTTGCTTTCGTCGAGCGATGGATCGTGACGGATCATGTTGGCGCAGATTTCGTCAAGAATAACCGAGAACCGGTGCGTGACCGCTTCACCCAGGCCAAACTGGCCCATACACGCGGCAAGAAACTTGGACGCCGCCGCCAAACCGGTATTGGATACCGGGAAACTACCCTGCATGCTCACTCCCCTGTCGGCAACGAATGGATGTACTTCCGCCGCCAACTGGCCATAATCTCACGTCATGATTCTCCCGCTTTGGAATTGGGAAGTCAATCGGAGGTATGGTTATGCGTAGCATTGCGGCGATTTTGGGGATTTTGCTTCTTCTGACCGGCGTGGCGTCCAATGCGTCTGCAGCCGAGCGGATCGGTCAGGTGAAGGTTGCATCGGGTGATGTCACCATCGAGCGTGATGGACAGAAAATTGCGGTCGAGACTGGAACCGAACTGTTTGAACAGGACGTGATCCTGACTGGCCCCGAAAGTGCGGTGGGCATGACCTTCTCGGACAATTCGCGCATGAGCCTTGGACCGGATTCATCGCTGACACTTGTCTCGTATTCGTACCAGCAGGGTGGCAAGCAGGACGGGTTTAACGCACGCCTCAAGGCAGGTAGCCTGACCGCGGCATCGGGGAACATTGCCAAATCGCGGCCTCTGGCCATGAAGGTGCTGATGCCGACGACAGTTCTGGGCGTCAAGGGCACCGAATTCGCGGTGCGGGTGGGCGGAGAAAGCTGATAATCAAATCTGGGGGCACATTTCTGACGCTTGCACTGCTTGCGGCCTGCGCACGCGGACCGCTAAGCACACCCGTTGATCTGACTGGTGCGCAGTGGGATGTGGAATCGCTGTCCGAGTTGCCGGTGCAGGAAGATGCGTATCTGGCGGCATTGCAAGAAGGCTACACCAAACTCGCGTTGAAGGAGCGGGCTCTGTTCGACTGGGTCGATGCGGCCGAGTACGCGGGGCGGGCGCGGGCTGCGTCTGGCGGCACTGCCCCTGAGCCGCTGGACCCTAAGGTCTTCGGAATTGGCGGTGATGTCGGGACGACTCTTGCAGAGGCGCGGCTTGAGCTGCGTGGATATCTTGCCAGCGAGGGTGCGATGTTGCGCGCTGGACGTCAGATTGGTGAAGCACAGGTCAGCTATGATTGCTGGGTCGAGGAGGCCGAAGAAGGTCACCAATTAAAGGAAATCACCGCTTGCCGCGATCGTTATGCGCTGTTGATCTTGCTGGTTCGGGATCTTGGAGCGCTTCCTGACAACATGGCAGTCGTGTTGCCTGAAAAAGAGGGCACCATTGGCGGGATCGAGATCACACAGGATGACAGGACGGTCACGCTGGACAAGGCCTTTGCCGCTGCGGGGACTGGCGAGAAGCTGGGCGATGTGCCCGTGACCGAAGGCGAGATTCGCGACGCGTTCGCTGGCGCGTTGGCTGCGCAGCCCCCCCCGCCGGTCGAATATACCGTGACCTTTGACTTCAACAGCTCGCGGATCGACGATGACGGGTTCCTTGAGATCGCGAAGGCTGCGGAGCTTGCTTTGTCGCGCCCTGTTGCCGAGATCATTGTGACAGGGTACGCGGACGCGCCTGGTGCAACGTCGGAGAATCTGGTGCTGTCGCGTGGCCGTGCGGCGCGGGTCCGGCGGGAAGTTCTGCGGGAGCTTGGTAGCCGCGAAGTCACTGGACCCAAAATCGAGGTTGCCGCGACTGGCAAGGGCGAGCAGGGATTGCTGGTCAACACCGGCTCTCCGGAAAGATCGAATCGGCGCGTGGTAATTCTGGTTCGTTGAATGAAGATCAGCGGACCTTAAGCGAGAGCTGATACGCTTGCGACCACTGCTCCCGCGTCCAGTCGCTCGGACAATTGTCGACGAATGTCGATCCACCGGAACTTGACCGAATTTTCTATGATTTCGCGATCCGCTTCCCGATAGCTGTCGATCACGGGGGCTGCTGCCACGAGAACAGCCTGACTGCTTTGGAAGGTCACGCGCGGATCGCGCGCTTCGATCCAGTCCAATCCCTCCAATCTGGCTGAAAACTCCTGAGCCGCAGGCGCAGGATCCGTGCCTGCCTCGTGCAATGCATGTTGCGCGGCACTCAGAAACATTGCACGCGCCATGCCTTCGCTGCCGGGGCCGTCCAGCCCTCCATTGGCTCGCAATGTTGCTACGGCATGGATGGTCAGGTCACCAAGGCAGCCAAAGAAAGCCTCCTCCCGCGCCTTTGTCAGCGCAGGCTGAAACATCGGATCCTGGAAAATAGTGGCGTACTGGGTGCCCATCCGGGTCTTGAGATAGCCATAAAGGCTGGTTTGACTGACATAAGCCGAACGCTCGCCGAGGAATTTGGCCAGCGCCTCTTGGGTCCGAATCGGATCCCCCGGACCCAATTGCGGCAGCAGGTCCCGCAGGCCGCGCACCATCGTGTTCATTAACTGTCGCATCGCGGTCCCAAGTTTGCCCTTTCCATTGCTGGCGATCTTGAGTCAAAGTGTTCGGGATAGGCGGGTGCCGTAAAGGCATGCGCCGTATTTCGACAAAAGCCTAGCTTGGAACCAGAAGGGCGCGACATGCCGCTACATTCTCCCGAGGAAAATTCCGCCCATTGGCGGGCAAGCCGGAACCTGACGATCGGCGTTCTGTTCATCTGGGCGATCTTCGCCTTTATCGTGCACATGTTCGCCGGTTGGCTGAACCAATACACCTTCCTAGGGTTTCCATTAGGTTACTACATGGCGGTCCAGGGGTCGCTGGCAATTTTTGTCATCCTGATATTCTTCCACAATTGGCGCCAGGACGCGATTGACGAAGAATTCGGCCACGACGACTGACGGGCGGGAGAGAGACTGACATGCGCGGCGACTTCATAGACAATCTGCCCAAGATCTACGGGCTGTACACCGGCGGTTTCATCGTCTTCATCGGATTGATGGCATTGCTGGAATTCTGGGGCATCTCGGCCGAGACCATTGGCATCCTCTTCGTGGCCTTCACGATTCTGATCTATGCAGGCATCGGCATCCTATCACGCACCATGCAGATCGACG
>JBGCFK010000252.1:0-4823 GCA_045106875.1 Paracoccaceae bacterium
TCCAGTGAGCCCGGGATCGCGAACGTCGCTTGCACAGGGGCTGCCTCAGAGCTCGCCCTCGTACCACGCGCGCGCTACATGGCTTTCGTTCAGGGTCACGCGGATCTTCTGCAACCCGTCCGAGCCGGGCCCCAAGTCACCGTCGGCGGCTGCTCCAGCAACCTTGTCGAACACATATTTGCAGAGGAACTCGGTGGTCGTCTTGATCCCCTTGAACTCTTCGGCTGCATCCAGATTGGCGTAGCGCAAAGGCGCCAGAGCGGCCCCCAGAACGTCATGTGCACGGCCGATATCGACCACGATCCCGTCTTCCGAGAGGGTGTCGCGCATGAACGTGACGTCGATCACGTATGTTGCGCCGTGCAGGTTCTGAGCCGGCCCAAATACCTCGCCTGGTATCGAGTGGGCCAGCATCACGTGGTCACGAACTTCAACAGCATACATCGCGGTTCTCCGGGCTCTGTTCAGTCATAGACGATCCGCGTGGCGATACCTGCTGCATCAGGCCCAAGCAAGCGCGGCATCTCGTCCGGCAGATCACGAAACGCGACTTCTTCGGTGATCAGAACCTCCAGCCGTGGATCGGAAAGGCAGGCCAGCGCCTCTGTCAGGCGATCACGATGGGTCGTGGTTTTACGTCGTGCGGGTGATACATGACCCACCTGGCTGGAAATGATCTGAAGCCTGTTGGCGTGAAATCCTGTGCCCAGGCTGATTTCAACTGGTTTCGAGCCATACCAGCTCAGCTCGATCACCCGACCCTCGAAAGCCAGGGCATTCAGGGCGGTTTGCAGACCTGCAGCAGACGCTGAGGTGTGAAAGGTTACATCAAAGGTCTCGGGGGGTACATCGCGAGGTGACACAAATCCCACGCCGAAGTGATGAACCATTTCGCCGGTTTGCGGCACCAAATCCGTAACAGTGACTGACGCGCCCGACTGCGCGAGGAGAAATGCGATGAGACAACCGACAAGTCCGCCCCCTACGATCAGCACTTGCTGTCCAGTGCAATCGCCTGCGTCCCATATCGCGTTGAGGGCCGTTTCCATGTTGGCGCCGAGAACGGCGATTTCCGGGCTGGTGCCATCAGGCAGTGGCAAGGCCATCGCAACCGGCGCTGTGAAGGTAGTCTGATGCGGATGCAGGCAGAACACATTCCGGCCAACCAGATCGGCGGGACCGGCTTCGACCTCGCCAACAGCAGCGTAGCCGTAGCGCACAGGGAACGGGAAATCCCCGATCTGCAGAGGGGCTCGCATCCGAGTCCATTCCGCGCGGGGAACGCGCCCTTCGAAGATCAGTCTTTCGGTGCCGCGGCTCAATCCGGAGAACCGCGTGCGTACAATGACCTCGTTGTCCGAAGGCTGCGCCAGCGCAACCTCCTGAATGGTCACGGTTTCCGGGCCCGAATACACAAGCGCGTGTGCAGTTTGACGCATGAGCAACCTTTTCTTGACCAGTCGATGATGCATTGCACATTACCACCACCGGGGGCGGTTTTGAAAAGGGATCTCACAGAATGAACGAGTTCGCCAAACCGGTGGATCCCCGCCCGATCGTATTGCGTGGTGCGGAGACTCGAATAGGGCCGTCCGCGGCCGAAGATCCCGCAAGCCCTGCTGCCCTGCAAGACCTGCGCGATCTGGCGCGGCGGCGAGCGGTGATGCTGATGCTGAACCTGACGAGCATGGCGTTCCTTGTCTGGCTTCTCGCAATGGCTCTGAGCGCTGGTGGCTGGTCCGTTCAGGATCTGATCCTGATGGGCTGCTTTCTTGTCGGCGCGCCCTGGACTGTCATGGGGCTTTGGAACGCGGTTGTTGGGATATGGCTTCTTCATTGTCGCCGCGACGGATTGCAGGCAGTCGCGCCGCACTTGGAGGCGATGGAACATACCGGCCCGCTGACATCGCGCATTGCGTTGACCATGACTGTCCGCAACGAGGACCCGGAACGTGCGTTTGCACGCCTTGCCGAGATGCGTCGATCGGTCGACGTCACCGGGCACGGGCATCATTTTGACGTTTTCATCCTGTCTGACACGACCGATCCGGATGTGGCTGCCGCAGAGCAGCGTCTCTTTACCCAGATAAGGGGTGCCTTGGGCGGCGAGCGCGCGATCTATCGCCGACGGGAGAACAACAGCGGCTTCAAAGCGGGCAATGTGCGTGATTTCCTGATGACGCATGGTCAGCGCTTCGATTTCTTCCTGCCACTGGATTCGGACAGTGTGATGTCGGGCGATGCCATTGTGCGCATGGTGCGTGTCATGGAGGCCTATCCGCGAATGGGCATTCTGCAGTCACTTGTTGTGGGTACTCCGGCCCGTTCGGGCTTTGCACGGATCTTCCAGTTCGGCATGCGCCACGGGATGCGCTCGTTCACGATGGGTGCAACGTGGTGGCAGGGCGATTGTGGTCCGTTCTGGGGTCACAACGCGGTGATCCGTGTGGATGCGTTCCGGCGCCATTGTCGTCTGCCGATCTTGCCGGGCAAATCGCCGCTGGGTGGACATATCCTCAGCCATGATCAGGTCGAGGCCGCGTTGATGCGCCGTGCCGGGTACGAAGTGCGTGTCTTGCCGGTCGAGACCGAAAGCTGGGAAGACAATCCTCCCACCCTCATGGATTTCACCAAACGCGATTTGCGCTGGTGTCAGGGCAACATGCAATATTGGCCCTTGCTGGGGATGCGCGGCCTGCGTCCGACTTCGCGGTTTCAGATCTTCGCGGCGATCATGATGTATTTCGGTGCGCCTGCCTGGATGCTGATGACCATTGCGGCGGCGTCGAAGATGGTCGATGCGAATCCGAGTGACATCGATCTGGCGTTCGGAATTGCCATGTTCTTCATCATGTTCGCAGTCAGTCTTGTGCCGAAGTTGTTGGGTTTGCTGGATATTGCCCTGACCAAAGGGGGCGCTGCCCGGTATGGTGGACGTCTGCGATTTGCTCTGAGCGGGCTGGCTGAGATGACGTTTTCCATCATCATGGCTCCCGTTGTCGCTTTTCGCGTCAGCGTATTCATGGTTGGCTTGCTGTTTGGCCGCACAGTCACCTGGAATGGTCAGAATCGTGATGCCTACAAGCTTGGTTGGGGTGATGCCGCACGCGGGCTGTGGCAGCAAACGCTGTTTGGCAAGGTGCTGTTCATGATGATTCTGATGCTTGCAGGGCCTGCGACCTTGCCTTGGGCCATGCCGATGATGACCGGTCTTTGTCTTGCAATCCCGTTTGCGGTCTGGTCGGCGAGCCCTGCCTTTGGTCGCTGGGCCGAGCGTGTGGGTCTTTGCGCCATACCCGATGAGGTTGATCCGCCGGAAACGCTAAGGCGTTTGGAGCTTGGGTTGTCATCGGACTTGCCCCGGGCCGCCTAGCGTTCGGGCCTGCTATCCCGCGCCGATCAGCACCCCTGCTGCCAGTACCAATGCGCCGCCCACCACAACCTGGAGGGTGGCGCGCCAGAAGGGCGTGTCCATGTACTTGTTCTGGATCCAGGCGATAGCCCAAAGTTCGACGAAAACCACGACCAGCGCGATCGCCGTCGCGGTCCAGAAATCTGGGATCAGGTAGGGCAGGGCGTGGCCCAGCCCGCCAATGGTGGTCATGACTCCGGAGGCGATCCCGCGTTTCAGTGGCGAGCCCCGGCCCGAGATCACGCCATCATCGGATGCGGCCTCTGTAAAGCCCATCGAAATTCCAGCGCCCACGGACGCGGCCAGTCCCACCAGAAACGTGGTCCACGTGTCCTGAGTCGCGAAAGCAACAGCAAAAATTGGCGCAAGTGTCGAGACTGACCCGTCCATCAACCCCGCGAGCCCAGGCTGCACCCATGTCAGCACAAACTGCCGGTGACTTTCTTCTTTCTCCTGTAGAGCGGCATCCTCAGGGACATTGCGTTCTTCGGATTGCTGCGCTGCGGCTTCGTGACCACGTTCGGCAGCGGCCAAATCGCCCAGGAGTTTTCGGGTTTCTGGATCGCCCGTGTTGGCGGCGGCTCTGTCGTAGAAGTCGGCGGCCTGTCGCTCCATCCGCGCCGCTTCGCCGCGGATCTCGTCAATGTCGAGGTTCTCAACCAGCCATACGGGACGACGGGCATAGAAGCCTGCCACATGCTCGCGGCGGATAAGTGGGATCGGTCCCTCAAAGCGGCGCTGGAACTCGTCTATCAAGCGGCGCCGGTGTTCGTCCTCTTCGGCGACCATGTCATCAAAGACGGCGGCCGTGGCGGGGAAGTCGGTGCGCATGCGCTCGGCATAGTTGGCATATATGCGGCCGTCATCTTCCTCAGCCGAGATGGCGAGCCCAAGGATCTCCCGCTCGGACAGATCTCCGAATCGCTTTCGATTTGTGAACAGACCAGACAGCATGCTTGGTATATTAGAAGCGTTCTAAAGAATGTCCACCGTACCGCCCTTGTCGTCTGAGTCGCACACCTCAAGACTTCTGTTGGGGTTGCCCTGAAGAACGTCCTGGGATCATATTCAATTGGCGATCACTGCTTGCAACACCAAGGAGAGCGTCAGTCGCGATATACAGGACGATGGAAAAGTTCGGGAGAAGGGCGCTCAGAAGGCAAAATCTGCGTTGGATTGATTGCTGGTCCAACGTGGCGGTGAAACTGGCACCTTGCCCCTGGGATACGCGGTATGGTCCATCCAATATGACACGTTCTGATCTGGGAGAATGATCTATGGCGTTAGAGCAACCCTACCTCTTGTTTCTTGGAGACGCACCCGACGCGCTTGCGGCCAAGGTCGCACAGGGGATCAAGGATTGGCGGCCCGAGGCTTCGGTCGGCCAAATTCGTCTGCCCGGCTGCAATGC